>JAUIME010000460.1 GCA_030433195.1 bacterium | reverse complement strand
GGCGAGCAAGCGGATCGCCTCGAGCGTCTCGCGCATCTGCGGGTGATCCGCGGCGCGCGGTACCGGCATGCTCTCGATGTCCTCGAAGCGCGCGAGCGACATCCGGTCGACGGACGGCGGCCCCGACTCGTAGTACCGGAGCCCGGCACCGAACGGCACGACGTCTTCCACGATGTGCGGCACACCGACGACGCAATCGTGCTCGTACTTCTCGATGAGGGCCCTCTGTCCGTCGGCGAGGTTGCGCCCCTTGCGGAAGTACGTCTCGAGATCGAGCCCGAGTTCGCGAGCCCCCTGCTGGAGCATCACGAGGAAGACCGGCGTTCGGTCGGTCTCTTGGAACGAAACCGCGGCGAGCGTTCGCTGCAAGGAGTTCATGCGTCACCTCGCGTTTCGCAGGCGGCGCTCACGATCTTGATTGCATCGTCAACGCCGCGGGCCACGGCGTCCACGTTGTAGTAGCGATGCAAGTCTTCGTCGATCACGAACGGCGCCCCGCCGATGAGCACGGGAACGTCGCGCAGCCCGGCGCGGTGGAGGCCATCGCGGATCTTCCGGACTTCGGGCGCGGTATGCAGCAAGAGGGTCGAGACACCGACGACATCGGCACCTTCCTCGAGTGCGGCTTCGACGAACCGATCGCTCGCCACGCCGAGTCCGAGGTCGACGACGCGGAAGCCCGAAGCGCGCAGAAACACGACGATCATCTCGCGACCGAGCGCGTGATAGTCGCCGAACGCATTGCCGATGACGACCGTCCCACGACTCGTCCGCTCGGCGGCGGGAATCCGCGAGAAGAGCTCTTTCATGCCGGAGCTGAGCACACGCGCATCGAGATAGATCTCGGTGATCGGAACTCCCTCCCGCTTCTGGCGCTTCGCGACGCGCTCGACCACGGTCGAAACGAGATGCAACAAGCGCAGCGGCTCCTCGCCCTTATCCAACGCCCCCGTGATCGCAGAGACGAACGCGATGCGGTCGTGGCGTTCGAGAGCCGCGAGTAGCTGATCCGCGAGCGCTCCCGCGTGGGTTCCGCAGGCGCCCTCGCGCACCGCCTCGCTCTCCGTGTAGGCGACACATTCTTGGATTCGCGACTGCATCGACGCGGCCGCGAGGCTCGCCATCTCGAGGTCGAAACCGGCTTCGTCGAGGATGGCGTCCTTCGACAGGCGCTTCTCCATCGCGTCCACGATCTGCGGGATTCCCTTGACGACGACGTCGAGGCGGCGGCCTTCGTCGGCGACTTCTTCGAGCCGCGTCGCGTTGGCCTTCATCCCCTCGAACAGATTGTCGACCACGGCCGCAACGCGCTGCGTCCCGTCGAGCAGACCACGCGTCGACTCGTGAATCTTGCGCGAGTACTCGAAGGAATCGACCGCGAGTCGATTGACGTCGTGCGCCACCACCGCGAAGCCGGACCCGGCCTCGCCGGCGCGCGCGGCCTCGGTGAGCGCGTTGAGCGCCATGATCTTGGTCTCGCGCGCGATCAGTCGGATCTCGTCGGAGAACTCCTGGACGTTGCCGATCTGCCCTTCGAGGCCCGTGAACGTGTTCTTGAGATCGCGGACTTCGTCCGAGAAGCCTCGGATCTCGTCGAGCAGCCGCTCGACGGATTCACCCGTGCGTCGGTTCTGGTTCGAGACCGAGCGCTCGATGCGTTCGAGCTCGAGGATCAGGTGCGCGTAATCCGCGTTGCCCTCGTCCCCATCGGACAGGACGCGATCGATTCGAGATCGCAGGGCGGTGAGCGAAGACCCGACGTCCTCGGCGAGCGAGAGGACCCCCGTGAGTCGGACCTCGAGATCGCGCATGGATCTCGCAGAATCGGCCGGAAAACCGGGGCTTTCGAGCGGAACGGGGCCGGAGCGGGAGAGGGAGTCGGTCACGTGGGAGCCTCGGGTACGACGGGCAGGAGGGGCGGAGTGGCAGCAACCGCGCGAAGACGCGAACCCACGCGATTATCGGTCGCCCGCCACCCGACTTGAACGCGGGCTGCCGAGGCGATTCGCCGAGAGCTGGGGCAGTGAACGCGTCGTAGGCGGAACCGACGGTCGCTGCTCGCCGCTCAGTACTTCAAGACCTCCGCGATCGCGCACCGGTTCGACGCGCAGTACGGTGCGAACTCACCGTTCGCGAGCCGATTGCGAAACTCGTGGTACGCGGTCCCGTGCCAAACCTCGCGGAACGAGCGCTCCCGAATGTTCCCGAGGATCTCGTCGCTGTAGCAACACGGCGTCACGTCCCCGAAAGCCGACACGACCGCGTAGTCGTAGCCGACCGTACAGGCTCTCGCAGGGCGAAACGACTCCTCGAGATCCTCCCCCTCGGGAGCGTTCGGAATCTCGGAATCACCGTCGAGTTCGACCGCCGGAATCGCGGCGACGGGCTGCAGCACCGGATCGGTGACGACCGGGATCGCGCTGGCACGCGTGCACGCCGCGAGACACGCGCGGGCGAACTCGAGCTCGCCCGGCGTGAGCTCCTGTCGGGGCTCGTACGGGATGATGAGGGTGAACGAGAGTTCGTCGCACTCGAGACGCTCTGCGACTTCGAAGATCGCTTCGATCCCGGCGAGGTTCTCGCGCTGAACGACGTTGTGCAGGGTGAGCCTCGGACGACGCCTCGAGCCTCCATGAAGGTCGTTGCGCAGACGGTTCCAATGCTCGAGATTCTGCATCGTGCGCCCGAAGTTGTCGCGCGCATGCACGACGCGATACGTCGCGGCGTCCCCGGCATGCAGCGAGATCCGCAGGTGCTCCCAACCCGATCGCACCATCGACTCGGCGAGCGCCGGGCGCAGCAACGCGCCATTCGTGATCACCGACCCCTTCCACCCGCGCTTCTTGATCGACGCGAGCAGGCGTTCGATTCCCTTGTACGCGAGCGGCTCGCCGCCGCCGAACAGGCTCACCGTACGCAAGCCCGGAAGCATGTCGTCGAAGAGTCGCTCGTACTCCTCGACCGTGAGCCCGCCGCTCTGCTCCTTGTCGACTTCGCTCCGCAGATCGCGCGGATCGAGTTCCTGCAGGTTGCACATCGGGCAGGCGTGGTTGCAGAGGAACTGGAGCGGCATCAGGTGCAGGGTCCGCGGGCCGGTCCATGCTCGTCCGCGCGCCATTCCGATGCGCCGCAACACGTGCCACGACGTCGGCCCCATACCGTCTCGCCGGACGATCTTCCCCAGGGACCTCGGCGCCGACAACCCATCGCGACTCGCGAACATGCGAACTCCTCCTTCGGGTTCGCCGACGCGCGAGAGCACCGTGCGACCCGTCTGCCTGTTCTCGATCCTACGCCCGGCACGGGCCCGGGGCAACGGCAATCGAGAAACGGTCCGGCGTCCGCGGATCAAGGAGCCCAGAACAACGGGATCACGAGCGTCGCGACGATCGCCATCAGGAGATTCATCGGAAGGCCGACCTTCAGATAGTCGCGGAACTTGTACCCACCGGGGCCCATCACCATCGTATTCGTCTGGTAGCCGACCGGAGTCGCGAAGCTCGCGCTGGCTCCGAACGCGAGCGCCACGAGGAGCGGCTCCGGGGCCATCCCGAGCTTCGATGCGGTGCCTAGGCAAATCGGCGTCAGCAGCACGGCCGCGGCGTTGTTCGAGAGCACTTCGGTGAGGAAGCTCGTGAGCAGGTAGAAGGCGCCGATCAGGAAGATCGGTCCGTGCGGACCCGCGAAGTCGACGACGCCGTCGGCGATGACCTCGGCGAGCCCCGCCTTCTCCATCGCGAGCCCGAGCGGGATCATCGCCGCTAGCAAGATCAGCACCGACGGCTCGAGCGCACGTGTGGCGTGCGGCAGGGTCAGGCATCCCGTGAGAAGCATGAGCCCGACTCCGGCGAATGCGAGGAGCACGAGCGGCGCGACGCCCGTAGCGGCCAAGGTCACGACGGCAGCGAGAATCGCGATCGCGAGCGGCGCCTTGCGTGGAAACGTCAACGTCTTCTCGACGCCCTCGATCAGCAAGACGTCCCCTTCGTCCTGCACGCTTTGCAGCGATCGTTCCTCGCCTTGCAGGAGCAGCACGTCGCCCGAACGAATGTCGAGGGACTGCAGGTCGAACCGGTGCGGACGCCCCTGCCGCCGGACCGCGACCACACGCACTCCGAATCGACGGTCGAGACGCAGGTCGCGTACGCGGCGCCGCACGAGCCGCGAGTTCGGCGCGATGACCGCTTCGACCATCCGCAAGTCGACGCGTCGGATCTTGACCTGGTCGGCACCTCCCGTCGCGGTATCCTGCACGATGCGCCGCTGGTCGAGAATGTCGTGGATCGTTCGGGCGCTTCCCTCGACGAGCAGCACGTCGCCGGCGCGGATCTCGGAATCCGGCAGCGGGCCGAGCATCACGACGCCGTTGCGGACGAGTTGGAGGACGCGAAGCGCTCCGTCGCCGGCCGCGAGCTCCCCGGGACGCCTGCCGATGAACGGACTGTTCTCGGGAATCGTCACCTCGGTGACGAACTCGCCCGCACCGTTCTTGGAGGCCATCGCGGCGAGCGACGAACGATCCGGCAGCCAGCGTGGAACGATGAACACGACGTACACCCCGCCCGCGATCACGTACAGAACGCCGAGCGCCGTGAACTCGAACATGCCGAACCCCGGCCCGCCCGAGCGTCGGTAGAGCGAGTCGATCAGGATGTTCGAGCTCGTGCCGATCAGCGTGCACGTTCCGCCGAGGATCGACAGGTAGCTGATCGGAATCAGGAGCTTCGAAGGTGACGTCTGCAGCCGCCGACTCACGAGGAGCGCCACGGGGATCATCATCGCGACGATCGCGGTGTTGTTCATGAACGCGCTGAACAACACGGTGGGGATCGCGAGCCACAGCAGCAAGCCCGAAAGGCCGCCGTCGGCGCGACGCGCGAGGAAGCGCCCGACGTAG
>JAUIME010000459.1 GCA_030433195.1 bacterium | reverse complement strand
CGCGTTGTGCCCGATGTCGATCGGCATGACGCGCCTCTCGACGCCGGACGCCTCGCTCGGAGCCGCCGTGTGCGCCGCGATGCTCGTCTTCGTCGAGATGCGCCGACGTGGACTCGGAAGGGCCGACGCCGGCATCGGGAACGGGGCGAGCGAAGAGATCCGTCCTGTGTCCCGCGGGCTCGCGGTGGCGTTCGCCATCGCGCTTGCCGTCGGGTTCTTGCTCAAGGGGCCGGTCGCGATCTTGTTGCCCGGACTCACGATCGCCGTCTTCCTCGGCGTTCGACGTGAGTGGGCACTCGTCCCGGCGATGCGACCCTTCTTCACGAGCGTCGTCTTCGTCATCGTCGCCGCGCCGTGGTTCGTGGTCGTTGCCTTGCGTCCCGAGATGGGCGGGGCGCGGGTGTTCTTCGACGAGACGATCGGCCGATACTTCGGGTCGGACTCGATCCACCCGAAGCCGTTCTGGTTCTTCGTGCCCGTCGTGCTCGCGGGGACGTTCCCGTGGTCGCTCGATGTGATTCAGGGCTGGACGCGCCGAGTTCGCCGCAACGCTCTCGCGCCGGAGACGCCGAGTGAAGACGTCGACCAAAATGCCGTCGGTTCGTTCGCCTTGTGTTGGGCGTGTGTCGTCTTCGTGTTCTTCTCGTTGTCGCCGAACAAGCTGCCGTCGTACATGATGCCGATCGCGCCGGCCGTTGCGCTCCTCGCGGCCAAGAGCACAATGTCGATCGGGCGTCGCGGCCTGTCCGTGCGCACGAGGATCGGCGTCGAGGGAGCGCTGTGGAGCGCCCTCGCAATCGCGGCACTGGCCGTACTCATGACGCGTTATTCCGTCGCGAAGGGGGCGGGCATTCCGCTCGCACTGGGAGGGCTCGCTTTCGGGATCCTCGGCCTCGTCGTCGCGTGGCGGGGCCGTGCCGCGAAGGGAACGATGTCGGCGATGCCCTGGATCGCCGTGCGTGGCCTCGGGCTCGCGGTCGGATTCTCGATCGGGCTCGTGGTCGTGACGCCCTACGTCGAGGTCGAGCGCTCGTACCGCGTTCTCGAAGACGTGCTCGCACCGCGGGTCCGCGACGGCGATCTGCTCATCGAGGGATGGTTCCACCAACCCGGCTACGTGTACTACTCCGGTCAGCCCGTCGTGCGGCTCGACAGCGTCGACGACATCGTGAACAACATGGAAGGGCCGAGGCGGGTCTTCGTGTTGCTCGACGAGGTCGACTACGATCGCGTGGCGGCCGCGCTGTCGTTCGAGGCGACCGTCCTTCACCGCGCCTGGGGGCGTGTGTTGTTCACCAACACCGAATCGAGGGATCTCCCGCAATCGCAGTAATTCCGCGGCATTCCGCCGGATGGGCGTGGGGAAATCGGTGCAATTCCCGGATCGGCGTGCCGATATGAATAGCAGTGGCGAGCCGCACATCGATGTCGGCAACGGCCAAGCTCGTTCGAGAAGGGACGCACCGGGTCGATCGCGAATCGGGATCGGTGGCACAATGGGAGGGAGCGCCGGGATGAACAAGCAAGAACTCTGCGAAGAAGTCGCGAAGGAGCTCAATACGTCGAAGGCATTCGGCGAGCGCTGTGTGAATGCGTTCTTCGCGAGCTTGAAGCGCGGCATGAAGCGAGACAAGCACGTCCAGCTCGTCGGGTTCGGGAGCTTCACCGTCAAGCAGCGCCAAGCTCGCGAAGGCCGCAACCCGCAAACCGGTCAACCGATCCGCATCAAGGCGAGCAAGACCGTGTCGTTCCGCTGCAGCAAGACGCTGAAGGACACGCTCTGAACCGTCGACCGTGAGGCGCGCCTCGTCGTCGACATCGCATGAGGCTCAACTCATGCTGTCGCCGATACGAATCCTTCGCTCAAGAAAATAACCCGAGGCCGGAAAGCCTCGGGTTTTTTCGTGCGATTGCAAATGCAAAGGGCTCCGCGATAGCCCGGTCGGAAGCGCGGCGCGTCAGCTCGTCGCGCCGGATCCCTGCGGGCGATTGCTCGGTCCGCCGTCGCGGCGTCCGCCACCACCGCTGCCATCCCCTCGACGGCCTCCGCCGCCGCCATCGCGTCGACCTCCGCCGTCGCGGCGTCCGCGGCCTCGATCGCCGCCTCCACCGCCGCCTCCACCGCCGCCGCCTCGAGGCGGACGACCGGCGTCGGCTTCCTGGCCTTCGGGAACCGGCAGAAGCGCCTTGCGGCTGAGCTTGATCTTGCCTTGGTCGTCGATGAGGAGGACCTTCACTTCGACTTCGTCCCCGACGTTGAGCACGTCGGTCACGTTGCCGACGTACTTGTGGTCGAGCTCCGAAACGTGGATGAGGCCTTCGCTGCCCGGAAGGATCTCGACGAACGCGCCGAAGTTCTTGATGTCGACGACCTTTCCTTTGTAGGTGGCGCCGACCTCGGCTTCGTCGGTGAGGCGTTCGATGTAATCGCGCGCGGTGTCGACGCCCGACTGCGACGTGGAAGAGATCAGCACGCGACCGTCGTCTTCGATCTCGACGTTCGTGCCGGTGTCTTCTTGCAGCTTGCGGACGTTGCGGCCACCGGGGCCGATGAGCATGCCGATCTTGTCGGGCGGAATGCGCAGCAGGACGAGCTTCGGAGCGTGCTCCGCGATCCGATCGCGCGGCTTCTCGATCGCGCGGTCCATTTCGTCGAGGACGTGCAGTCGCGCCACGCGCGCTTGCTCGAGCGCTTCGGCCATGAGCTCGCGCGTCAGGCCCGTGCACTTGATGTCCATCTGCAGCGCGTTGATGCCTTGGCGCGTGCCGGCGACCTTGAAGTCCATGTCGCCGCAGTGGTCTTCGTCGCCGAGGATGTCGGTCAGGATGCGGACTTCGTCGCCTTCCTTGACGAGACCCATCGCGACGCCCGCGACCGGCTCATGCACCGGAACGCCGGCGTCCATCATCGCGAGCGAACCGCCGCAAACCGTCGCCATCGAGGACGAGCCGTTCGACTCCATGATGTCCGAGACGACGCGCACGGTGTAGGGGAATTCTTCCTTGGTCGGGAGGACGGGCATGAGTGCGCGCTCGGCGAGGTTCCCGTGGCCGATGTCACGTCGGCTCGGGCCGCGGTTCGGGCGCACTTCACCGACGCAGAACGACGGGAAGTTGTAGTGCAGCATGAACGACTTCTTGTACTCCTCGCCGAGGCCGTCGACGATCTGTTCGTCGATCGCGGTCCCGAGCGTGGCGGTCACGAGCGCTTGGGTTTCGCCGCGCGTGAACAGCGCCGAGCCGTGCGTTCGCGGCAGCACGTCGACTTCGCTGTCGATGCCGCGGATGTCGGTGAGGCCGCGACCGTCGACGCGCAGCTTGCGGTCGACGATGAGCGTGCGGATCGCGACCGACTCGAGCTCGTGGAAACACGTCTTGAAGAGCTTGATCTCGTCGGGATCTTCGGGCGGCTCGGGGAAGAGATCTTCCTGCGCTTCCGTTCGGATCGCTTCGAGGACCTTCTTGCGCTCGAGCTTGTCGGGCGTCTGGATACGCTCCGTGAGCGTCGAGAACCACTTGTCGTGGAGTTGCTTGTAGAGGTCGAACGAGCGCACGTCGACGGGCTCGAAGTCGAGCTTCTCGGGCCCGACCGCCTTCGCGAGCTGGTCTTGCAGTTCGACGACCTGCTTGATCGCGTCGAACCCGACCTCGAGCGCTTCGACCATCGTCTCTTCCGAGACCTGCTTGGAAGCGCACTCGACCATCGTGATCGCTTCGCGCGTACCGGCGACGACGAGGTCGATCTCCGATTCCTTCATCTGCGCGATGGTCGGGTTGATGACGAAGTTGCCGTCGATCCGACCGACGCGAACGGAACCGAGCGGGCCGAGGAAGGGGACCGCCGAAATGCTCAGCGCCGCGCTGGCGCCGACCATCGAGAGGATGTCCGGATCGTGCTTGTCGTCGGCCGACAACACGACCGCGTTGATCATGATGTCGTCTTTGTATCCCGACGGGAACAGCGGACGGATCGGACGGTCCGTCATGCGCATCGTGAGGATTTCTTTGTTCGTCGGGCGTCCCTCGCGCTTGAAGAAGCCGCCCGGGATCTTTCCCGCCGACGACGTCTTCTCGCGGTAGTCGACGGTGAGGGGGAAGAAGTCGATGCCTTCGCGCGGCTCGGCGCGCGCGACGGCGACGAGCACCACGGTGTCGCCGTACTGGACGATGACCGACCCCGCGGCCTGCTTGGCGATCTTCCCCGTCTCGATGACGAGGGTCTCGGCGCCGATCTGGGATTCAACTCGATGGATCATGGGTCCTCTTCTTCATGACTCGGTGGGGGCGATCTCCGGTCGGGTGCCCCTCACGCGCGACGCGAAACTCGATATGCCGACATCTGTACGAGTGACGCGGGAGGATCCGCGCCGGTGCCACGGGCGTGTCGGCTGCTTCTTCCCCGAGGGAAAGCGATCAGCGGCGGATGCCGAGACGCTTGATGAGCGAGAGATAGCGCTCGTGGTCAATCTTGCTCAGGTAACGAATGAGCGTGGCACGCTGCCCGACCATCTGCAGGAGGCCGCGGCGCGTGGCGAAGTCCTTCTTGTGGACCTTGAGGTGCTCCGTGACTTGACGGATGCGGGCCGTGAGGATGGCCACCTGGACTTCGGGGGACCCGGTGTCACCATCGTGGGTCCGGTACTCTTCGACGATCTCTCGCTTCTGCTCTTGCGTGATCTGCATTCTGAGAACGGTCCTAATCTGTCGCTTCGCCGGTATCTTGCCTGACGTATCGATTCGCACGCGCGCATTCGCACCGTGCGTCGATCCTAACGTGTTGTCGGCAGGTTAGTTACTGCTTTGGGTGGGGGCAGAAAAGGTCACAGTATAGCACTCTCGATCCGGGTGTAAACCGCAATCTCACAAATCGTCGCCGCGGTTCGGAGCCGGATTCGCATCGTCCGAATCGA
>JAUIME010000458.1 GCA_030433195.1 bacterium | reverse complement strand
CGCGCAGCAGTCGATCAACGCGGCCGTCGAGTTCGGAAGCTACTCGTGGACCGTGGCGCCGGGCCGCACCACGTCGGCTCGCCCGTTCCTCTACTCGGGTCCCGCGCTCGGATTCGACGCGCCGTCGCCCTTGGTCGAGGGATCGATCGACGGCGGCGGGCTTTCGGTCTCGGGGATGGCGGTTCCGGGGATCCCGGGCTTCCTGATCGGACGTACGGACAACTTCGCGTGGGGCCTCCAAGTCGGCCACGCGCACACGACCGACTACTACATCGAAGACCAGGCGAACGTCGAGATGGTCCGCAGCGAGACGATCGAGATTCTCGGCGGCGACTCGGTGACGATCGACATCTACCGTAGCGAGCGCGGTCCGATCATCCAGCCGATGCCCTACCAGCCGGTCGATCCGATCATCTCGTGGCGCTACGCGCACGCGCAGAACGAACTGCAAGCGATCACCTCGCTGCTCAACCTGTGGCAGGCTCGCGACGTCGACGAGTTCGCGAACGCGCTGTTCGGCGTGCCGGCCTCGTTCCACGTGACCTACGCGGGTGCGAACGGCGACATCGCCTACTTCATGACGGGACGCGATCCGGTGCGCGCCGAGGGCGTCGACCCGCGATTCCCGCAGCTCGGCGACGGTACCGAAGAGTGGCCGACGCCGATCGAGCTGAAGCCGCGCCCGGAAGACCGAAACCCGGGCCAGGGCTACTACGCGGGCTGGAACACGAAGGCTTCGGCCGACGCAGTGAACAGCGTCAACAATCTCGAGCAGCAGTTCGGGCCGTTCCGACGCGGCCATGTTCTCGGGTCGTACCTCGAGAGCCAGCCGGTGTTCAACTTCGAACAGCTGCGCGATCTCGCGATCTTCGCGGCGACGACCGATTCGTTCGCCGATGGCGGCATCCCCTGGAACTTCATCGGCGGCTACCTGATCGCTGCGATCAACGCCGATCCGACGCCGGAGCGAGTCGCGGCGGTCCAGCCGCTGTTCGGCTGGGACGGGCACTTCGTGGCGGGCGGACCGACGCAGTGGGCGCTCGGCGAGATGCGCGCCGACGCGTGGGTGCTGCAAGACGCCTGGCTGCGCGAGATCCTGAAGCTCACCTTCGAAGACGAGTTCGAGCTGCTCGGCATGGATTACGCCGATCAGAATCTCGAGATTCTGTTCAACATCATCCTGCACCGCGTCGATCCGGAAGGTCTGCGTTCGTTCTACGATTGGTTCCGCGATCGAACCGACCGCGGGATTCCGACCACGGCGAACGGCGTCTTCACGCTGGCGCTCGACAACGTGCTCGCGGAGCTCGGCGATCCTCCCTACGAAGTCGATCGAGGCGTGATCTCGTTCATGCATCCGATCTACGGGGAAGTGGCGACGTCGCCGTTCTCGAATCGTTCGACGTGGGCGCAAGCCGTCTCGATGGGGATGGCGGGTCCGATGCGCACCGAGACGCTGTTCGCGCTCGGCCAGTCGGGCTTCATCGAAGAGGGTGAGTTCGATCCGATCTTCGACGACGATTTCTTCAGTCAACAACCCGAGTTCGATGCTTTCCTGCATACCCCGGTGAACTGATCCGCGGGGCTTCGAAGCACTGACTCGCGAAGCGGTACTTTTCCGGGCTCGCGCGTTCCGATTGCATGGGCGCGCGGGCCCGATTCGTTTCTTCCGATTCTGGATACGCGGAGGCGTCATGCGACCGTCCCGAACCCGAGCTTCGATCGGGACTCGTGTCGTGAACGCCGCCGTCCGAGCGTAGCGCGACTCACTCGCGCATCCCCACGCAAGGACGCGGCACGGGCACGACCCCGAGCACCGTTCGTTCCGTCGATCGTCCGTCGATTCGGCCTCTCGCAAGAGGCCGGGCATCGGCGAACGTGGACGGGTCCGGTGCGCGCTCCCCGTGTGTCCGCACCTCTTGGCCGTTTCGGCCTCCTCTCGCGACGTTCCGTCGTGCGAGGCTCCGTTGTGGACCCCTCGAGCGCGCGATTTCGTGAATCGAGAATCGTCGGGACTCGCAGCGTCCCGACTTCGAGGAGGATTCGGAGTTGGCAGATCATCGCTCCAAGGAGAATCAACGTCGCCGCTACGAGCGGCAAATCGAGAAGCATCGCGGCTACGAAGAAGAGAAAGAGCTGCGCCGCAAGACCAAACACCGCCGGGGCCGGCAGGGAACACCCGCGGCCAAGTCCAAGCACGAGGCGTTCGACGAGGATGCCGAGCGCTTCGAGAAGATCCGCCGTAGCGACCCGGTCTTGCCGACCGGCGCGAAAGAGCGTCGGTCGGGTGCTGCGAGTGCCGGCACGCCGTCCGACGCGTCGAGCGAGGCCGCGGCGTCGTTCGGGGAAGACGCACCGATCGTGGTCTCGGTCGCGCGCGGGCGCGTCAGCGTCCACGTCGACGGGCGCGAGCGGACGGCCGAGCTACCGCCCGCGCTCGCGAAGGTTCAGCAGAGCGGGATCGCGGTGGGGGATCGCGTCGAGCTCGTCACGCATCCCGACGGCGCGACGCACGTCGTCGGTGTCGCGCCGAGGCGTACCGTGTTGTCGCGTCCCGATCCGGGGCATCCCGAGCGCGAGCGCGTGATCGCGGCCAACCTCGATGCCGCCGTGCTCGTGAATTCGGTGAAGGCGCCGCCGTTTCGACCGCGATGGATCGACCGTGTCCTCGTGGCGCTCGAACGCGGAGGCATCGAACCGATCGTGTGCGTCAACAAGGTCGACCGGCTCGACGCGGACGAACGCGCCGAGATCGACGCGCTCCTCGAGCCCTATCGGCGTCTCGGGATCGCGACGTTGTGCACGTCGGCCGAGAGTGGCGAAGGAGTCGAAGCGCTCGCACGCTGTCTCGCGGGTCGAACGTGTGCGTTCACGGGGCACAGCGGCGTCGGCAAGTCGTCGCTCCTCAACGCCCTCGATCCCGATGGACATCGCGAGACGAAGGCCACGCGCGACAGCGACGGGCGAGGACGTCACACGACCGTCTCGTCGAGTCTACGCGAGCTCGGCGATGGAACGCGCGTCATCGACACTCCGGGCGTGCGGGCTTTCGGGCTGTGGAAGATCGAACGGCGTGAGCTTCGGCATTGGTTTGCGGAGTTCGCCGAGCCGAGTCGAGCCTGCCGCTTTCGCGATTGTCTGCACGTGACCGAACCCGAATGTGGTGTCCGCGAGGCCGTCGAACGTGACGAGATCGCGCCGCGCCGCTACGAGGCGTATCGCCGTATCCTCGATACGCTCGAGTAATCGATCGAACGCATCACTCCGGAGCGTCGACGCGTTTCTGCTCGACGCTCCGGACTTTGTCGTCCATCGACTGCTCGCGGTCGGTGCGCGTACCGAGCTTGATCGTCGTCGTGATCCGCGGCGCCCCCATCTCGTGCACGACCTCGTGGCAGCGTCGAATCGCCGCGAACACGGCATCCCAATCGCCTTCGATATTGGTGCCGTTGGCGTGGAGCCGCGTCGTCAAGCCGGCCTCCTCGAGCACGCTCTCGCAGGCCGCGATGTACGACGAAAGGGACGTCCCGACCCCGATCGGAACGACGCATAGATCGACGATCACGTTCATGAGATTCCTCGCTTTCGTTGCCGTACCCCTCCTCCAAGGTCAGTCTACGATCGGGAGCCGGGAGCCGGGAACGGGAGAGTCGGGATCGGAATGCCGACCGGGGCAGCGATCGTGGCAGCGACCGTGGCAGCGACGTGGGCAGGGGCACGGGAGCGGCGTGCGAGATGCTAGCCTTGCGCCATGAATGCACCGCGTCTCGTCTTCAAGGACGTCCTCTCGCACGAGATCCACCAAGCGCTCGCGCCGCTCGGCGTATCGCCGCGAATCGCGCGGCGGCTACAGGCGGCGGTTTTGCGAGGCGCGGCGTCCTCGATCCCCGACGAGATGCCCGAAGTCTCGCCGCGATTGCTCGATCGCGTGCGTGACGTTGCAGAGGTGCCGCGTCTCGAGTGCGTGCGGCGAGACGTCGATCCGCAGGACGGATTCGTGAAGTACGGATTTCGCGGCGTCGACGAGCGCGTCTTCGAGACCGTGTGGATTCCGCTTCGCGGCGGCACCGGAACGCCGAAGGCGATCGTGTGCGTGAGCTCGCAGGTCGGGTGCGCGCTCGGCTGCGCGTTCTGCGCAACGGCGCGCATGGGGTTCGTCCGCAACCTCGAGACTTGGGAGATCGTCGACCAGGTGGTGCGCGCGAGCGCCGAGTCGGACCTGCCGGTGCGCGGAGTCGTGTTCATGGGGATGGGCGAACCGCTCTTGAATTACGAGCGAGTGCTGCGTGCGGCGGAGATCCTGCGCGAGCCGTGTGGGATGGCGATCGCCGCCAAGGCGATCACGATCTCGACGGTCGGCGTCGTGCCGCGGATCCGCAGTTTCGCGCGCGCTCGGTTGCCGTACCGTCTCGTCGCGTCGCTCACGTCGGCGATTCCGGAGCGGCGGCGCGAGCTGTTGCCGATCGAAGACGACTTCCCGATCGACGAGCTGTTCGACGCGCTGGCCGAGCTGCACGCCGCGACCGGGCGACGGATCACGCTCGCGTGGACGCTCATCTCGGGACGCAACACCGACGAGGCCGAAGCGATCGCGCTCGCGGAGCGCACGCGGTCCTTCCCGGTCAAGGTCGACCTCATCGACGTGAACGACGCGACCGGGCGATTCCTCCCCCCCGACGACGCCGAGCGCGATGCGTTTCGCGACGCGTTGACGCGACACGTCGGTTGCCCGGTCGATCGCCGCTACAGCGGCGGTAAGTCGATCCGCGCGGCCTGCGGAATGCTCGCGACCGAAGTCGGCGCCCGCTGACGTCGGCGATTCGCGGCGGCTCGGGCACCGTCCGCACGGTCCAGGGGGCGCGGACGTGCCCCTCGCGACGGATCCTCAAGCGCGGCGTCCTCGCCGCTCGATACCCTGGA
>JAUIME010000457.1 GCA_030433195.1 bacterium | reverse complement strand
GGCCTCCTCCGACGAAGCCGCCTCGACTTCGACTTCGACTTCGACCTCTGCTTCGGTGCGCTCGGCGGTCGTTTCGCGATCAGCCTCTGCGTCCGTAGGCGCGCCGCTGCTCTCGGCCGCGTCGGCCGCGTCGGCCGCGTCGGCTGCATCGGCCGCCGGTTCGGGTTCCGCTTCGGCGTCCGTCTCCGTGGTCTCGGCCGGCGACGTGGATTCGGAGTCCGCTTCAGCCGTCGGTTCGGGCTCCGTGTCGGCCTCGGACTCTCCGCCCCCGGGGGGCGACGGGGTCTCGCCGGCAGGCGGCCGCGACTCCGCCGGGGCTTTCGCGGAAGGCTGGAGGGGAGCCTTGCCGCCCGTCGTCGTGCGATCTCCTACGTCCGGCGGCTCGATCGTCCAAGAAACACGCTGTTCGAGGAGCCCCTCCGGATCCTTCAGGACCCACGGCGTCGTGTCGCGAACTTGCGCCGTGAGAACACCTCGGTAGCCCTTCGCGATGCGAAGCTCGTCGAGCGCGACGGTTACCGATTCGCGGACCGTCGTGCCGCCCTCTTCGAGGACTCGCTTGCGTCGATGCCCTTCGAGCGGCCTCCCGTTGAAGAGCCACGTCACTTCGAGCAAGCGGCTCGTCGGCTTCAGCACTCGAACTTCGAACGTCACTTCGCGCTCGGGCAGCACGAGGATCGTCTCCTCCGAGTCCGGCGAAGACGATTCGATCGGTCGAACGTATCGATAGATCGTCCGCACGACCTGTTCGCGGCACACGACGCAGAAGTCGTTGCCGGAGTTCATGACGCACCCCGACGCCGTCGGACGATAGGCGCCTTCGGCTCCCGCAGCCCCGCCGCGGAACATGCCCACGCCCGGCGCGTTCGCTTCGATCCAATGCGCCCACGGCGCGGTCTTCGGATCGGGCCCGTCGGAGATGTTCCAACCCCGCGGCGCACCGCCGAGCCGCGGCGTGTCGCTCACCTGCGTGTTGTACTCGTCGAGCAGACTCGCGAAGCTGTGCCCGAACTCGTGATACGCGGTTCCGGTCGAACCGTGCGCGAACGCGGCGATCCGTCCACCCCCCGTTCCGCCGCCACCCCGCTTGACCATGACCATCGCGTTGTCCCACGCAACGCCGTGCGCGGCGAGCATGCGGATCACGAGTCCGTGGTCGACCGTCACTTGTCCCTGCGAGAAGCCCGACCATTTGCCGCCGAGCGCCGTCGAGAAATCCTGCGTGTCGTTGTCGACACCGTCTTCCTTCGACGACGTATGGACCCGGTGGAAGTTCACGTAGCTCGCGTACTCGCCGAGGACCTCGGTCTCGAGCAGGTAGTCGATCATCAGATCGACGGCCCGGCGATAAGCGTTTTGATGGCGGTCGTCGAGCTCGTATCCGTCCCCTAGGACGACGATGTCGACGCGATTCGCCGAAGGCCCCTGTTGTCCGACGGGCACGCGAAGCAAGAACGTATTGTCGGCGACCTGCTCGGCGGCCTCCTTGCCGATATCGCTCTCGGGACTCATCCGCGCGAGTTTGCGAAACATCCCGCGTGCCGCCTCGAAGAAGCCCTTCGTCTGGAACCAGCGAGCCTTCTCGTACAGTGCATCACCGCGCGCATACGCCTCGTCTTCCTTGGCCCGCAGATCCATGAGCCACGCTTCGGCTCGACGCACGAGGAGGTCGCGCTTTTCTTCCGGCCGCACGAATCGTCCGTCGAACCACTCGAACGTCTCGTTCGGATCGTCGACCTCGAGAACGTCGCGCAAGACAGAGTCGACGACCGGCCGTCGAGACTCGTCTTCCAGAGTCACCTCGCGAAGTCGGGCGTGCCCCTCTTCGAAGCGCCCATTCTCGAAGCAGGATCGCGCGATGCCGAGTCGGAGCTCCGGCGACGCAGGGAGCTGATCGAGCAGACGAAGACGCGAGGCGAACGGGATCCGCGACCAGTCCCACGGGATCGGCGGCGCCTGGAGCCGGTCCGACGCTCCGCGAAGCGTCAGCGCGATGGTCTCGCCCTCTCGAGAGCGCGCCTCGTAGACGATCGAGGCTCCGAACGTCACCGCGACCACGGGCTCCCGGCCCTCGTCGATGTGCCGGAACAGGGCGTCACGCAGGCCGTTCGCGTCCGGCACGCCATCGGTTTCCGGCGCCGGAGCCTCGCCACGAACACACGGCATCGCGCCCGCCATGAAGCCGACGACGACGAGAACGACGATCGTGAACCACCGGGTCATGCCGGGTCTCCGCTGCTGTTCAATCCCTCCGCGGGGTCGCGCTCGCCGACTCACGGTGCGCGACGTCGCGATCGATCCCAGTATAAACCGTCGCCGGGCCGAATCGAACCGCGCGTCTTCCCGGCCTGAAGCGCCCCGTCCGCGCCCGGGCATTTTGCTAGACTCGCCGCCTTCTCGGCCGTCGGTCCGGAATCTGCAGTTCGCACACTCCGCGACCGCACATCGAAACGACAAGGCAGGAGGGAACGACGTGTCCACCAACGGCGGAATGCTCGAAGGCAAGAAGGGCGTGATCTTCGGTGTGGCGAACGACCGCAGTATCGCATGGGCGATCGCCAAGGAGCTCGCCGATCAGGGTGCGAGCCTCGCGTTCAGCTACCAGGGCACGACGCTCGCCAAGCGCGTGACGCCGCTGGCCGAGCAGGTCGGATCGCCGCTCCTGCTCGAGTGCGACGTCACCGACGAAGCGAGCCTCGACGCCGCCGGCGAGAAGATTCGCGACACGATGGGATCGATCGATTTCTTCGTCCATTCGATCGCGTTCGCGAACCGCGACTGCCTCAAGGGCCACTACTACGTCACGCCGCGCGCCGACTTCCTCCAGGCCATGGAGATCAGCGTCTTCTCGCTCCTCGCGATCACGCAGCGCCTGGCGCCGATCATGAACGACGGCGGAAGCATCCTCACGCTCTCCTACTACGGCGCCGTCAAGGCCGTGCCGAACTACAACGTGATGGGCGTCGCCAAGGCCGCGCTCGAATCGTCGGTTCGCTACATGGCGAACGACCTCGGCCCGCGCGGGATCCGCGTCAACGGGATCTCGGCCGGTGCGCTGCGCACGCTCGCATCCGCGGCGATTCCGAAGCTCGGTGACATGCTCGAAGCCAACGCGGAGCGTGCGCCGCTCAAGCGGCAGCTCGATCACGAAGACGTCGGTCGAGCGGGCCTGTATCTGCTGTCGCACCTGGCCAGCGGAGTCACCGGCGAGATCCACTACGTCGACTGCGGCTACAGCACGAAGGGCTTCTAGAGGCTACCGCCGCCAGACCCTCGGGGCGAAGAGCACGAGGATGCAGAAGAGCTCGAGTCGGCCCAGGATCATCAAGAACGACAGCACGTACTTCGATGCGTCCGTGAACCAACCGAAGTTCTCGACCGCGCCGACGCGGTTGAGGCCCGGGCCGATGTTGCCGAGCGCCGCGATGACGCTCGTCGAGGCGGTGACGAGATCGATGCGCTGTTCACCCGGCGGCGCAAACACGTTCTCGCACGCGACGACCACGATCGTCCCGGCCACGAACGTGAGGAAGAAGAGCAGACAGAAGCCGATCACGTTGTCGACGAGCGAACGCTCGACCGCTTCGTCGTCGATGCGGATCCGGAACACCGCGCGCGGCCGCGCCAGGCGTTTCACTTCGCGTACCGCGTACTTGAGCAGGATCATGATCCGGCTCACCTTCATCGATCCGCCCGTCGACCCACTACACCCACCGACGAACATCAAGACGACGAGCAGATACCGGCAGAAGTCGGGCCAAGCGTCGAAATTCGACGTCCCGTAGCCCGTCGTCGTCGTGATCGACACGGCCTGAAACACCGAGGCACGAAGGGTCTCCTCGAGCGAACCCAGCTCGTCCGGGCGTTCACCGTCGCGAAACTCGCTCGCGGGCGACAGCATCAGGAACAACGAGAGCAGGACGGTCGCGCCCACGAGAATCCCCAAGAACCAACGGAGCTCGCGGTTGCCGGTGACCTTGCCGAAATTCCGCCTCAGCAGGTGGTAGTGAAGGACGAAGTTGCACCCGGCGAAGAACATGAACACGATGATGACCCACTCGATGTAGGCGCTTTGATAGTGCCCGATGCTGGCGTTCTTCGTCGAGAATCCGCCCGTCGCCATCGTGCCGAACGTATGACAGGCCGACTCGAAGAGACTCATCCCGCCCGCGAACAGGAGTCCGATTTCGAGCACGGTCAACAGCAGGTACACCTCCCATAGCACTTTCGCGGTCTCGGCGATGCGCGGCGTGAGGCGCTCCCCGGAGATACCGGGAACCTCCGCGTTGAAGAGCTGCGATCCCCCGGCCCCGAGCGCCGGCAGGATCGCTACGGAAAGCAGCACGATCCCCATGCCCCCGAGCCAGTGCGTGAAACTGCGCCAGAAGAGGAGGCCGTTCGGGAGCGCCTCGATGTCGGAGAGGATCGTCGCCCCGGTCGTCGTGAAGCCGCTCATCGTTTCGAAGTAGGCATCTGCAAACGAGGGGATCGCACCCGAGATCAGAAACGGAAGCGACCCGAAGAACGCCACCACGATCCACCCCAAGCTCACGACCGCGAAGCCTTCGAGGCTCTGCATCTCGCCTCGTCGACGACGAAACGCGGCGCGCAGCCCCTGACCGACGACGGCAGTCGCCACGATCGTGATGCCGAAGGCCTTCATCTCTTCCGCCCGCACGTCCGCGGGATCCGCAAAGCAGACCGCGAGCGGGACGAGCAGCGTGAGCGCGAGAACGAGAAGGATGTTCCCGATGGCGAACATCACGAGACGCTTGTTCACGGCAAGACGACCCTCCCCGGGTCGGAACTCCTACACGACAGTTCGTCCCACGGACGCGAACCGGGGCCCCGCTTCCGGTGGCACGGGCTCACGCCGTGAACAACCGCTCGACGCGATCGATCGACTTGGTGAGCGCGAAC
>JAUIME010000456.1 GCA_030433195.1 bacterium | reverse complement strand
CCCGACGGCACGAAGAACACGCTTTGCGGCCACTCGCCTCCTTCGCGGAAGCGCACGAGCTGTAGCTCGCGCACCAGCCGCCGCTCTCCGCGCAGCAGATCGAACGCCCCCTTCGCGCTCGCGCTCCACCCGTAGCCGTTCGATTCGAGCGGCCGGTCCTTCGAGGTCCGGCCCGTCGAAACGACGGAGATGTCGTCGAAGTACGCCCGCCCTTCACGCCCGAACGCGACAAGCCGAAGCTCGAGCGACGACGCCCCGGCCGGCGGCTCGAAGGTCGCCTCGATCGACTCGAAGCCGCGCCCGCCGGAGTGGAACCGCGAGAAGTCTTCGCGCAGCATCGCGGCGCCGGTTCCGGTCGGATACCAGCGCACGGAGAAACCGGCCATGCCCGTCAGCGACGAAGCTTCGACCGACACGCCGATCCGAACCGCTTCGCGACCCGCGATCGCGAGCCGCTCTTGCAGCACTCCGGCGACGGCCGTCGGCTCGCTCGCGTCAGGCAGGTCGAGGCGCATCGAGACTTTCCCCGAGGCGGCGCGGTTGCGCGCGATGTCGAGTTCCGCGCCTTCGACGGACGTCGCCCACGCTTCGATCGCACCGGGCGTTTCGAGCGACCATCCCTCTTGGATGAGGCTTCCCTCGGGCGGCACGGGGAACTGGTACGGCGCACGCTGATTCACGAGGGTGTAGGCGTAGTAGCCGCCACCCCCGATCACCGCGAGCAAGACGAGCGGCAGCAACGTCGCGACGAGACTCCGCTTCGGGACCTCGTCGCCCGACAGCACGACGACGCCGGATCCGGCGTCGACCGCTGCGTCTCCGTCGTCTTCGGCGGTCGCGGTCATGAACCGGAACCGCGCCGTCGCGGCTTGGATCGTGTCTCCCGACGAGAGCGGCGCCTCGATGATCTTCGCGCCGTTGACTTGCGTGCCGTTCGTCGAGCCGAGGTCTTTCACGACCGCGGAGCCGTCGGCAACGCGAATCTCGAAATGCTGCCCCGAGA
This sequence comes from bacterium, assembly GCA_030433195.1. Classification (GTDB taxonomy): domain Bacteria; phylum Planctomycetota; class JACOTG01; order JACOTG01; family JAUIME01; genus JAUIME01. Next base: position 3,942 of record JAUIME010000456.1, on the reverse strand, counting down.
CTCCCGTCTCTTCGAGTACGACGTCACACTTGGGCTGGCGGCCGAAGGTCATCGTCCCGGCGGCGAGCTCGATCCGATTGCCCATCGCGTCGCCGCTTTGGTGGATGAGCCAGACCGACGGGCCCGATTCCTCGTCGTCCCCGAGATCGAGCTCGACTTCCTCCTCGAACTCGAGCGTCGCCTTCCCGATGCGGATGACGTCGCCGTGGCCGATCGGCTTCTCCTCGTTCTCGCCGAGGCGAACGTCGTTGAGCAGCGTGCCGTTCGAGCTGCCGAGGTCGACGAGGACCCAGCCCGACTTGCGGTCGTCCAGTCGGCAGTGGCGCCGCGACGCGGCCCCATCCTCGATCTGAACGGTGTTGCGCGGCGAGCGTCCGATCGTCACTTCCGATCCCGTGAGCTCGACGACTTCGTTCCCGGACTCCGTCCGGACCTTCAAACGGGCCATGCCGGTGCCTGCCTCCCACCCGAGCGTCGGCCGGCGAAGTCTCCGCGAGTGCCCGCGGTCCCTCGTTCCGGTCGTCGCCTCGGTCTTCTTCTCGCCTTGCGCACCGAGTGCCGAAGTCCGGATCGCTCGACCCGGACCTTGCGCGCGGCGCGCATTTTCTCAAAGCGCATACCGTTGCGAAACGACTTCGATCAAAAAATGTAATGCCTTGTCCGGAAGAAACCTACAAGAGCCTCCCGAAATTCGGGGACCTCGGCCCCACCCGAAAACCGGCAACTTCGTTTCCATCCAACCGGAAACGAGATTGCCAATCGAGGGCCTCAGCCCCCTTCTCCGGGCTCGATCCCGTAGCGGACGAGCTTCTTGCGCAAGCCGGGTCGACTGAGACCGAGGATCTCCGCCGCACGACTTTTGTTCCAACGGCATTCGCCGAGCGTACGCCTCAGAACGTCCGCCTCCATGCGCTCCACCATCGACTTGAGACTGCCCGACGGGGCCCCCGGGTCGGACCCCCGCGACTCGCCGCCGGCAGCGAGCAAGCGCCGCGACAGGTGCTCGACGCGAATCTCGCCGTCGGAGAGCGCGACCATCTTGCGGACCTCGTTCTCGAGCTCGCGCACGTTTCCGGGCCAGTCGTACTCGAGCAGCGCGGCGAGCACCCCCGGCGCCACCGGCTTCGGATCGGCATCCCCCGACTCGGTCGCGACGAGACCCAGGAAGTGCTCCATGAGGATCGGGATGTCCTCGCGGCGCTCACGCAGCGCGGGCAGCTCGACGCGCACCACGTTGAGCCGATAGTACAGATCCTCGCGGAACTCGCCTGCATCCTTCAGACGTTCGAGATCGCGGTTGGTCGCGGAGATCAGCCGCACGTCGATCGATTCCGTGCTCTGCCCGCCGACACGACGCACCTGCCCTTCCTGCAGCACGCGCAGCAGACTCTTCTGCATCTCGACGCTCATGTCGCCGACCTCGTCGAGGAACAGCGTGCCCTCGTGCGCCTGCTCGAAGAGCCCCGGGGTCCGCTCGCGCGCCCCCGTGAACGCCCCCTTCTCGTAGCCGAACAGCTCGCTCTCGAGAAGCGTCGGCGCGATCGCGGCGCAGTTCTCCGAGACGAAGCGCTGCTCGCGACGCGGCCCGTTGAAGTGGATCGCGCGCGCCACGAGCTCCTTGCCCGTCCCGCTCTCGCCCGTGATGAGGACGGGCACGTCCGAGTCGATGATCTTGTCGAGGAGGCCGAACACGCGACGCATCGCCGCGCTCCGACCCAGGATGTTCTGGTAGTTGTACTTGAACTCGAGCGCTTCCTGCTTGCGACGCAAGTCGTCCTGCGCCTCCGCGAGTTCGACCGACTGGCGCTTCACCTTCTCCTCGAGGCTGCGGTTGAGCTTGCGGATCTCGTCGCGCGACTTCTTGATCTCCTTCTCGCGGCGCGCCGCCTCCTCGAGCAAGTCGGCGTGCTGGATCGCCATCGAAACCTGATCCGCGAAGCCGTACAGAAGACGCGCGTTCTGCTCCGTGAAGACGCCGCGCTGGATGCGGTTGTCGAGGTAGAGCGCCCCGATCGCGGCCTTCTCGCCGCGCAGCGGCACGCAGAGCACCGACCGCAGCATGAGATTCTGGATCGAGTGCTGGTCCTCGAAGCGCGGATCCTGGACGGCGTCGGTGGTGAGGACCGACGATTCGCCGTCGCGCACCTGTTGCAGGATCGACTGCGAAATCGACTCGCGAGGCCGCTCGACGTCTTCGCGACGATGGTTGCGCGCGAGCTCGACCGAGAGACCGCGGCCGCGGAACAAGATCAGGAAACCGCGCTCGGCACGCATGAGCCCGATCGCCGTGTCGAGGATCCTCTCGAGCAGAAGATCGCGATCGAACTCGGAGAGCAACTCCTTGTTGATGCGCAGCACCTTCCAGAGGTAGCGGTTCTCTTCCTTGATCGACTGCACCGCGCGGCCCGCACGCATCCGCGCTTCCGCAACGTCGACGAACACGATCTCGATGTTGCCCACGCGTACGAGGTCGCCCGTTCGCAGCAGTTCTTCGTGCACGGGCGCGCCGTTCAAGAAGGTCCCGTTGCTCGAATCGTGGTCGACGACCCAGACCTGCCCGCCTTCACGACGGATCTCGCAGTGGTGCCGCGAGACGCTCTTGTCCGCGATGACGAGTCCGTTGTCGGATTCTCGGCCGATCGTGAGCGGGAACGACTCGGGAGCCACGGACCGGCGACAGACGTCGCCACCCGATTCGAGGACGTGCAGCAAGATCGTGTTCACACCCACGTTATACACTCGCGCGGCGCGAAGCGTCCACGCGGGTCGGGCGGGTCGCAACCGATGGTATGCTCCCGAAATGCCGCGCTTTCACCTCGATGCGCCACTTCCCGACGACGCGACGACCGTCACCCTCGACGGCCGCGAAGCGCGCCACGCGAGCGCGGTCTTCCGCCTCGGCGTCGGCCGCGCGCTCGTGCTTTTCGACGATTCGGGACACGAGTACGACGCGACCGTCCTCGCCGTCGACCGCAAGCGCCTCGAGCTGCGCATCGACGCGCGCCGCGCCGTCGACCGCGAACCACGCATCGCGCTCACCCTCGCCGTCGGCGTGCCCAAGGGAAAACGTATGACGCAGCTCATCCGCGGCTGTTCGGAGCTCGGCGTCGACGCGATCGTCCCGCTCGTGTGCGGGCGCAGCGTCGTGAAGCCCCGCGGGGACCGCGGCGGCGACGAAAGCCCCGAGCGCTGGAAACAGGTCGCGATCGAAGCCGCCAAGCAGAGCGGTCGCACGCGCGTCACGCGCATCGCCGCCGCGCTCTCGATCGCCGACGCGATCGACGACGCCCGCAGCGCCGACCTCGCGATGTACGGCGCGATCGCCCCCACGGCCCTCCCGATCGCCGACGCGGTGGCCGGGCTCTCCGATCGCGCCGAGACCCGGCCTCGTATCTGGATGGCCATCGGACCCGAAGGTGATTTCACCGACGACGAGACGACGGCGCTCACCGACGCCGGGGCACGCCCCGTATCCCTCGGCCCTACGATCCTACGCGTCGAAACCGCCGCCGTCGCGAGCGCGGCCGCCGTGTTGTTGGGACCTCTTGGCTGACACCGAGCCACACCCCGCCGCTCGTTCACGACTCACTCGTTGCTGAGGATCTCACGCAAGATCGAGAAGTCGGGCTCGTGCGGCAAGAGCTCCACGGCCCGGCCGAAGAACACGAGCGCGCGCGGTCGGTCGTCGGCGAGCAAGAAGGCGTAGCCCGCGTCGCGGCACATCATCGCGAGCTCGCGGCGCATCGTCTCGCCCGGGAAGAGGCGGTAGGCGCGCTCGAGCTCGTCCCGCGCGCCATCGTAATCCCGCTTGGCGACGAGCGCGTCGGCGACGACGATCCATGGCGCAGGCGCGCCCTCGTCGATTCGCATCGCCTCGCGCGCGAGCGTGATCGCATCGTCGGTCCGGCCGGCGTCGAGCGCGACCGCGGCCTGCCGACCGCG
>JAUIME010000455.1 GCA_030433195.1 bacterium | reverse complement strand
ACAAGCCGTATCCGTTCTACGACTGGGTTGCGACGGCGCGGTCGGAGATCCGGGCGCGCGGCGAAACGCCGGTCGAGCTCGCGGCCGAGCCGATCGGTGCCGAGCTCGCGGGCCCGGCGAGTGGATCACGGTCGGACGGGGACGATACGCAAGGACGCGATCCGGGCGCGGCTCCCCCCGCGTCCGAGGCAGGCGATCCCGAAGGCAAGATCACGCGCGACACCGACGGGCTGCTCGACATCGAAACGGCGATCGTTCGCGGTACGACGAGCCGCGGTCGCGTCGCGGCGCAGATCCACGTGGCTTTCACGCCGAACGAAGCGAACGACGGGCATTGGAACAACGAGGCCGAACCGCTTCGCGTATTCCTCGCGCCGGTCGAGCATGGCGAGCTGGCGACGAGGTTCGCCGAGATGCCGAACGCCGCGACGGCGACGTCGGGCGAGCGCCGGTCGGTTTCGTTCGAGCTCACGTTGCCGCGCCGTGCTCCCGGGCCGATTCGTGTTCGGGGGTACGCGCTCTTCAACGCGTGCGAAGGCGAAGCCGGAGTGTGCCGGTTCCTCCGCAAGGACTTCGAGGTGGCGGTTTCGCTCGACGATTGAGTCCGCTGGATGCCGCCCGTCGACGGTCGAGTGCGAAGGGCGGTTACCGAGTGATGCGCAACACGACCTCGTCGGTGCCCGGCTCGGCGACGATTCGCGCCTCGGGATACGCCGTCCCATCCTGTAACCCGACGAGTTCGAGCGCCGTTTCGGTGAGTCGGTCGAACGCGAAGCGGCCGGCCGCATCGGTCTTGGCGTCGTGGTCGAGTCCGAGGCGCATCCGCTCGTGCATTCCCGTCAGGAGATGCACCACGCGTCCGCGTGCGGGGGCACCGTTCGCGTGCAGGACGACTCCTTCGAGGCGACGCCCCGGCACCAGCGTCGCATCGTGGCGGAGGATCTCGGCGTCGGATTCGGTCGAGACCGAGAGGACCTTCGGTGCATGATCGGGACCGACGAAGGCGAGCGATCCGGTGTCGTCGCGGTAGATGCCTTCGAGCGTGTACTCGCCATTCGTGTCGGTGGTGGTGGGGCCTCGGCTCTCGTCGGGGTTCCAGTAGTACACGCGAGCCCCCGCGATCGGTTCGCCGTCGCCGTCGGTGACGCGACCTGCGAAGGTCAGTCCGACCTCGAACCAAACGTCGATGAAGGGCTCGTCCCACACCCACTCGATGTGCGCCGGGTACGACGGATGCCGGATCGTGAGCAGCCACTTCTCGGGTGTGAGCGGTAAATGGAATCGCCCGCTGCTGTCGGTGCGGCTGCGGATTTGCGGCAGCGACGTGACGCCGACGCCGCGGTGAACCGCGCCGCGGCGCACGTTCATCGCGAGCGTCCCCTCGGATTGCGCGAGGATCTCGAGATTGGAGGGCGACGCGCCATCGGGGACGAACACCTCGCCCGGCAGATCCCATCGTGCGTGCATCTGCATCGTCATCCCGGCGGCGACGTCGTCCGGCGCGAGCGAACCCGAAATGGCGTGCACGCTTCGATGCTGCGCCGACTCCGCGACGAGAGTGAACCACGGGGTGCCGGAAGCCGAACCGGCAAGCTCGTCGAGCGCGAAGTATCCGTCGGCGTCGGCCGATGTCGTTCGATGCGGGCGATGCCAATCGACCGACGGCAACACCTTCGCCGCTGTCCACAGCCGTACCTCGGCGAACGGGACCGGTTCGCCCGAGGCGTCGACGGTGCGACCGGCGAGGATTCCGTTTCGAAGGCCCGCGAGATCGGGGCGGCGGGGCTCGCGAGAGGGTTCGGTCGTGACGGTGGGCGGCGGTTCGATCGCCGGCTCATCGATGCGCGGGGTCGGTTGCGTCTCACGTCGGGGCCGGCTCGGCCGCGGTGTGGGCTCAGGCGTTTCGGGGATCGAGGCAACGTCACGCTCGCTGCGCTCGGCGCGGGTGGAGCCGGCGTCACGCGGCTCGAACACACCGAGCGAGCGCCAGCGCTCGAGAACGCGCCCGGCCCCGAGGTACACGAGCACGACGAGGCCGATCGCCACGACCGTGATCGCGGTGCGCTGCCACCTTCGCCGCCCCTGCCCAGGATCTCGCCTCACCATGAATCGGCCTCCGCTTCGGGGTTCTGCGAGGATACCGGGTCGGGGCGTGTCGTTCGACCCCCGATCGACGCGCAATTTCCCGGGCGGTGGCGCGACACAGAGCCGCATCGTCGCGAGGGCGCATTATGATTCAATGAAGCCCGGCGGGGAGAACGATACGGGCGAACCGGCCACGCGGAGGATTCATGCAAAGCGTGCGATGCGCAGACGAATTGCCAAGAAGCGCGAGCGTCACGAGGACCGAGTCTCGAGCCTTTCCGGGAGCGACGTGGGCGCGCACCGCGGCGCTCGCTCTCCTCGCCGCGTGCCTGGTCGGTTGCGTGGCGCTTCCCGAAGACCACAAGGGTGCCCGCGCGCCGCGATTCGGGGGCGAGGTGCAGGTCTATCCCGCGGGCGTCATTCCGGCGGCGCATTTCCAGGTGCCGCTGTCCGAGCGCGACGTGTTGACGCTTCGCGCCGGCTACAACTTCACCGAGCGGCAAGACTACGGCGAACACGACGACGAGAGCGGCGGCGGCCCGGGAACGGGCGTCGGCTATCGGCACTACTTCGGCGAGGAAACGAGCGGCTGGCTCCTCGGCGCGCGCGTCGATCTGTTCTCGCTCGAGATCGATTGGAAGGACGACGCCAGCGCGACGCAGCCGCGGCGCAAGGGCGAGACCGACATCCTCGTGTTGCAGCCGACCGTCGAAGGCGGCTATCGATTCGCGCTCGACGAGGCGATCTCGCTCGACCTCACGCTCGGCGTCGGTGCCGAGATCAACGTCGACACCGATGGCGAAGACGTGGGCGAGGGCGGCATCATGCTGCTCGGCGCCACGATCGTGTTCGGAGGGTAGCGTGTCCATGCGAGCAGCGGGAGCGATTCGATGAGTGATGCCAACGGGCCGCGATGCGCGTTCCTTCGAGAGTGCAACGAGCGCTTCGACGAGTGCGAGCAGCGTGTCGACGTGCTCGAAGCCGCCGTCAGCGAAGACGAGGCGAATCGGTCGCCGGGTCCGAAGCGCTGGTCGATCGCGCAGTGCATCGATCATCTCGTCGTGACCGCGAAGCTTTACGAAGAGGCGACCGAGAAGGCGATCCAAGAGGCGCGCCGCGAAGGTGCATCCGGCGAGGCGCCGTACGGTCGTGGGACGTGGATCGGCCGCTTCATCCTCTCGGTGCAAGACAAGGGCCGCTCGAAGCGCGTCGGCGCGCCTCGGAAGTTTCATCCGTCCGACGCGACGATCGACTTCGCGTCGAGCTGCGCGCGGCTTCGTGCTTCGCTCGACCGCTATCGCGCGTGGGCGCGCGACGCCGATGGGCTGCCTCTCGGTTCGATCAAGATTCCGACACCGATCTCGCGCTTCTTGAAGATCTCGCTCGCGCAGCTTTTCGAGACGCATTCGAAGCACGCGCTTCGGCACATGGAACAAGCCGAAGAGGTGCGTCGCGAGCTCGAAGCGCCCGCGGCGCCGTGACGGGTCCGCGCGTCTCGAGCTTCCCGCCGATCGCGCCGCCGCACGCACGGGTCTTGATCCTCGGCAGCATGCCCGGTCGACGCTCACTCGACGAGAACCGCTACTACGCACACCCGCAGAACGCGTTCTGGCGCATCGTCGCCGACTTCACGGGCGTGGCGCACGACGCGCCGTATCCCGAACGGATCGCGGGCCTCGAGCGTCGCGGCATCGCGGTGTGGGACGTCCTGCAATCGTGCATCCGCGAGGGTAGCCTCGACTCCGCCATCGACGACGCGTCGATCGAAGTCAACGACTTCCCCGCACTCTTCACCCGCTGCCCGAACATTACGAACATCTTCTTCAACGGCGGGAAAGCCGAACAGTCGTTCCGCCGCCACGTCCTCCCGAACCTCGACGCGCGTCACGCCGGCCTGCGCTACGAACGCCTCCCGTCGACGAGCCCCGCCCACGCCGTCATGCGCCTCGACGACAAGCGTTCGGCCTGGGAGATTGTACGCGAGTGCTAGAGGGGCGAGCATCGAGCTTAGCTTTCTCAGATCTTTGTTCTTGCCGTAAGTGGCTGCGCCACTCGCTTATACCCCCCCCCGGCAAGAGGTCTTGCGACTTGTCTTGCGACCCTCAGTCGCTTCAAGATTGTTGGAGACTTGTCGATATTGCTTCTAGTCTCTTTAAGAGGGTGAATGCAGATGAAGACGATGAGGGGGCACTGCCTGCTTCTGTTGTTGTCTTGTAGTGTGGTCTTCTTGGCCTTGCCGTTGCAATCAGAGAGTTTTGCGGTCGACGAGGGTTTTGCGTATTGCTCGCTCGGCGTCACTCTCTTCGCAGCACCTGGATGTTTGGATTTTGGGTGCAACACGACTTGTTTGCTTATTTACAACAGCAGCCAGGACGTGACGTACTGCCAGTGCGAGGGCGACGATCATCTTGGACCATGTGTAGGCATTGGTGACGGACCAGAGGTGAGCAATTTCCGATGCCTTGACAGTTCATGCGGTATGCCGACGAATGACGACTGCATCATGATTGAGGTGCTTGGCTACATCGTTTGTGAGTGCTGCCCATAGTGAGCCGTCGTACCGCAAGCGATTGCCGCAACAAGCAAAGGAGATCGTGTCTATGCGAAGGACGTTGCTTCTTGGAATAGGAAGTCTTGTAATCGTCGTTGGAGGTGTTCTCGCGGTCATCGCCAACTCAGGGGCGTTGGCGAGCAAACCGAAGTCGGATCCGTGGGTCGGGGCAGCGGTTTGGGCCAGTGACCGCCTCACGCTGCAGGGTTTCTGGGCCAGCGTCATGGAGTATGATCCGGCGACAATCGTGACGGACAAGGACGGAAACATCACGTCGGTCCAGACGAACCCAACATCCTTCGAGCGACT
>JAUIME010000454.1 GCA_030433195.1 bacterium | reverse complement strand
GCGCGCGTGCTGTTGCCGATCTCGGCCGACATGGACATCATCGAGAACGACGGCTACCACCGGCTGCTGCTCATGTACAAGGGCGAGATCCCCGCGAGCGAGATCGAAGCCGAGTACCGCGAGGCCGGCGCGTCGGCGTCGACCGCATCGATCGGCTACGGCATCGCGACGTGGTATCGGCTCGAGGGCAGCGAGCCACGCGGCACGTCGATCCTCGAGGACCTCGTCGAGAACGCGCCATGGGCCGCGTTCGGCGTGATCGCCGCCGAAGCCGACCTCGCGAGGGAGCGCCGCTAGCATGAAGCGTTCGACCGTCGTTTCGGGTTTCTTCTTCATCCTGCTCGGAATCGTGCTCTATCAGGTCTTCCTGATTCTGCGACCGTTCCTCGGTGCGATGTTCTGGGCCGGGATCGTGACCTTTGCGTGCTACCCGATCCACAATTGGATCACGCGCGTACGCCCGAAGTGGAAGGAGAACACGACCGCGGCCGTCTCGGCGATCTCGATCCTCGTGGTGATCGTTCCGCTCGCCACGTGGGTCACGTTCACCCTCGCCGAGCAGGCGATCCGGTTCATCGAGAACGCGCGTGAGTTCGTCAACTCCGGTCAGCTGCTCGAGGTCCATGAGCAGATGCTCGACAACCGCTTGCTCGGCCCGCTCGTCGAGAAGGTCGTCACCGACGAGATGCTCGAAGATCCGTCGCAATGGACGATGGACGTCATCGAGAACAACCTCGGTGGACTCGGCTCGATCGCGGGCACCGTCACGGCGGTTGGGCGCAACGTCCTGCTCTTCCTCGCGAACGTCCTGCTGATGATGGCACTCGTCTTCTTCTGTTTCCGTGACGGCAAGAAGATCCGTGACTACATCTACAACGTCCTTCCGCTCGAGAAAGAGCAGCGCCGGATCATCTTCGACAAGATCGAAGACACGCTCGCGGCCGTCATCCGCGGCCAGTTCATCAACAGTCTCGTGCAGGGAGGCTTCGCGTGGGGCGTGTACTGGGCGCTCGGCATCCCCTTGCCGTTGTTCTTCGGGTTCTTGACGATGGTCGCGTCGTTCATCCCGTTCTTGGGAGCCGCGTCGATCTGGTTCCCATGGGCGGTTTGGTTCGTGGTGACCGGAGCGACGGTGAAGGGCATCATCTTGCTCGTTGCCGGCGCGCTCGGGATCAGCCTCGTCGACAACTTCTTGAAGCCCATCCTCATCGGTACGCGTACCAAGATCCCCACGCTCTTGCTGTTCCTCGGGATCCTCGGCGGCCTCGAGGTGTACGGCATCACCGGGATCTTCGTCGCGCCGATCCTGCTGTCGCTCATGTTCACGCTCGTGAAGCTCTACCGCGAGCAGTATCCGGAGCTGCTGCGGTGAAGCGCCCGCGAGGCTACCGTCGATGAACGAGACTTGGCTCGCCACGATCGGCCTCGTGCTGCACTGGTTTCTCCTCGCCGGTTTGAGCTTTCGCATCATCATGCGCCGACGCGCGATCGGCTCGTCGCTCGCGTGGATCACGCTGCTCATGCTCGTTCCGCTCGGGGGTGCGGCGCTCTACCTGCTGATCGGCGAGAACCGCATGGGACTCGGGCGCGCGGCACGCGCCGAAGAGATGCAAGAACCCGTGCGGCGCTGGCTGCGAACCCTCGTCGCCGAAGAGACCGTCGACTGGTCGGATCGTCACCCGGCGGCACGCGCCCTCGCGGCGCACGCGTCGCGACTCTTGGGACTCCCCGCGCTCGACGGCAACGCGCTCGAGGTGATCAGCGACTCGGAAGTAACGCTACGACGCATCATCGCCGACATCGACGCGGCCGAAGTCGCCGTACATCTCGAGTTCTACATCTGGGCGCTCGGCGGAACGGCCGACGAGGTCGTCGCCGCCGTGATCCGCGCCGCCGAACGGGGCGTGACGTGCCGCGTCCTCGTCGACGCGTCGGGGAGTCGCGAGTTCCTCGCCAGCCGTCTCGCCGAAGAGCTGCGCGAGGCCGGTGTTGCCGTGACGCCGTCGCTTCCGGTCGGGTTCTTCCGCGTCCTCTTCCGCCGGCTCGACGTCCGCAATCACCGCAAGATCGTCGTCATCGACGGTCGCATCGGCTACACGGGCAGTCTCAATCTCGCCGACGCACGGTTCTTCAAGAGCGATGCCGACGTCGGGCATTGGATCGACGCGATGGTGCGCCTCGAAGGCCCCGCAGTCGAGATCTTGAACGGGACATTCATCGCCGATTGGCATCAGGAAAGCATCGAGCCGCTCGACACGCTGCTCGAGACGTCGGGCGTTCACTCCGTGGACGATATCGGTCCTTCGACCGTGCAGGTCGTGCCTTCGGGTCCGGCGCACGCTCCGGAAGCGATCCACGAGATGCTGCTCACGACGATCTACTCGGCGCGGCGCGAGCTCATCATGACGACGCCGTACTTCGTCCCCGACGAGGCGACGCTCACTGCGCTCCAATCCGCCGCGCGACGCGGAGTCGAGGTGACACTCGTGCTCCCAGAGAAGGTCGACTCGTTGCTCGTACGCTACGCGAGTCGCGCCCACTTCCAAGAGCTCCTCGACGCCGGCGTCCGCATCGTCGAGTATCACGCGGGACTGCTTCACGCCAAGACGGTGACGATCGATCAGTCAATCGCGCTCATCGGATCCGTCAACCTCGACATGCGCAGCTTCTGGCTGAACTTCGAGATCACGCTCTTCTTGTACGACTCGACGTGCGCGAACGAGGTCCGCGACATGCAGCTCGGCTACATCGCCGACGCCGACGCGATCGACGGCGAGGTCTTCCGCCGACGCAGCCTTCCGCAGCGTACGATCGAAAACGTGTTGCGGCTCATGTCGCCGCTGCTCTGAGGCTCGGCCGCGGGCGGATCAAACACCCCATCCCTCGCGGTACTCGTTCTCGAGGAATCGGTTCGCGGCCTCGTCGTTCGTCACACGGCCGGCCGTCGCGTCCCACTCGATGCGCTGCTGCGCGCGAATCGCGACGTTGCCGAGCAGCACGGCTTCCGTGAACGGGCCCGCGTACTCGAAGTTCGATCCCGCCGGCGCGCCGCCTTTGCACGCGCGAATCCACTCGGCGAAGTGGCCGCCGTCGACGCGCGGGAGCGAGGGTTCGGGAAGGGACGATTCGAGACTCTCGCCGCCTTCGTACGGCAGGACCCGAACCGAGTTCGCGTAGGTATCGGCGAGGATCATGCCGTTCTCGCCGTACAGCAGCGTCCCGTTGCTCTTGCGATCCCACTCGTCGCGCAGACCGAACGGGATCGGCGGCTTCAAGCCGCCGTCGAACCACCGCACCCTGACGGCCGGTCGGTCGCCGCGCGCCGCGTAGCGATACTCCACGTACGACGACTCAGGTGCCGACACTTCGTTGACCGACGTCGCGATCGGCTCGATCGACATCGGGGAACCGAGCTCGAGCGCCCAGTACGCGGCGTCCATGATGTGGCATCCCATGTCGCCGAGCGCACCCGTGCCGAAATCCCACCAGCCGCGCCACGAAAACGGACAGTACGACGGATCGTAGGCGCGCTCGGCGGCCACGCCGAGCCACCCGTCCCAGTCGAGCGACTTCGGGCAGACGGGAATGCAATCGCGATGATCCGGGGCCTTCATGCCTTGTCCCCAGATCGGCCGATCGGTCCAGTGGTCGACCGCGCGGATCGCGCCGAGAACTCCGGAGCGCACGATCTCGACGATGCGCCGCGTGCCTTCGTTCGCGTGGCCTTGGTTCCCCATCTGTGTGGCGACGCCGGCCTCGCGCGCGGCGCGCGTGAGCGCACGCGCTTCCGCGACCGAATGCGTGAGCGGCTTCTCGACGAGGACGTGCTTCCCGGCCCGTATCGCGGCCATCGCGATCGGGAAATGCATGTGATCGGGCGTCGACACGGTCACTGCGTCGATGCCATCGGACATCTCTTCGAACATCGCCCGCCAATCGCGATAGCGCTTGGCGTCGGGTACGGCTTCGAATGCTCCCTTCGCCATCTCGTCGTCGACGTCGCACAGCGCGACGACGGCCTCCCCCGCCATCGCGTCCACCGCCGCGCGGCCACGGCCACCGACTCCTACGCACGCGACGTTCAGACGGTCGTTGGGACTCGAGCTCGACCACTCGAACGGGAAGACGAGAAGGCCGGCGGCTGCGGCCGAAGTTTCGAGAAACGCGCGACGCGTGATGCGGGGGTCGGACATGGGGGCGGTCTCCGGGATCGATCCACGAGTTTCGACGAACGGGTACGACAGGTCGCGGCGCCGAGCCGCTTCGCGCGAGGCCGCACACCTCGGTCAGTGCGACAACACCGGGATCCCCTCGAAGTCGGACGGAACTTCGACGGGCTCGACGTCCCCGCCGCGGTCCTTGAAGAGATGCAGCACGCGAGCGCGGCCGATGTCTTCGTAGTCGGGCTCGGGATACGTCTTCGAGTCGAGCGACTTCTCGAGACCGACCTCTTGGACGATCGCGCGGATTCCGGGAAGGCCGACGAGCATGCGCTCCTCGAGGCGGCGCGTCGCGCCGAACGTGTCGTAAAGATCGAACAGCATGCGCAGCACGCGCCGCAAGCCGCGAAAGCCGACGCCGTCTTCGACGAAGATCAAGTCGACGTCGAGACACCACAGCACGTGATGCAGATGCTGCCGCGCGGGCCAGTCGATACAAGATTCGAACGACGGTCCGATGTGCTGCCGCATCCACGTGTCGCGTTCGAGATCGAACGTCGGCTCGCTCTCGTCGCGCGAAAGCCCGAGCACGAACCAATGATGCGCGCCGACCCAGTAGCCTGCGCCACGCTCGAACTCGCGGTCACTGACGATCTTGAACATGCGCTCGAGACCCTTCACGAGCCGTCGCCGCTTTTGCACTTGGTCGCGGCGCATGAGCGCGGTATGCAACACCTGGCGCGCGAGATCGTCTCGCGCGACGCGCAGCGGCCACCGACGCCGGG
>JAUIME010000453.1 GCA_030433195.1 bacterium | reverse complement strand
TCGCGGCGGAGCGTGACGAGCCGCTCGACGTCATCGAGGTTCTTTGCCGAGAGCACGCACACGATCTTGACGCGTGGTGTCGCGCGGCCGAGCCTGCGGCGCGCGTCGAGCACGCGGGTCGCGGCCGTCATTACCTCGGCGTGGCTCCCGTCTTTACCGCGGATCGCGTCGTGCGTCGCGGGGTCGGCGCCGTCGAGCGAGAGGTTGACCGAGTCGAGCCCGAGGTCGAGCCACGCCGTGACCGCGTCGTCGTCGACGAACGTGCCATTGGTGTTCAGGTGCGTGACCATGCGCCGTTGCTTCGAACGCGCGAGCAGGGTCGTGAGATCCTTGCGTAGGAGCGGTTCGCCGCCCGTGAAGCCGAGTCCCAGCGTGCCGATCGCCGCGAAGTCGTCGATGACGTCGAGCATGGTGTCGGTGTCGAGCGATTCGAGGCCGGCATGTTTGTAGTCGGCGACGCGCAGCGGCAGGTCGCACATTCGGCAGCGCAGATTGCACGAGTAGTTGGTGACGAGCGTGCCGAGGATCGGCCCTGCGTGGGCGCGGTGCGTGAAGCCCGACATCCGGATCGCGAGATAGCGCGCCGCGTGCCGCGCGATCCACGGCAGATCGGCGTGTCGCAATCGAGAACAGAGATGTTCGCGGTAGAGCCGCCTCATCGCGTGGGAACCTCGGCGTCCGACCGTGGCGCGCGCGCACGTGCGTTCGGGTCGGCGGCGCTCGTGGTGCTCGCGCCGGGGCTCGCGAGCGGGATCGGATCCGCGAGTCGTCGCCGCGGCTTCGGCAGCAGATTCGCGAGCAGCGTTTGATACGCCTCGCACGGCGTCCAGCAGTGCGGGCAGTTGCCGCGGCGAATGTCGGCGCGCACGTCGTGAATGCCCGCGGCGTCGAAGAGGCTCTCGAGGTTGAAGTCGTGATCGCGTAGCGAACCGAGCGGTCTGTCGTAGATCGTGCACGGGCGCACGACGCCGAACGAATCGACGAAGATCGACGAGGCCGCCGCGTGGCAGGGCACAGGCGTGCGTCCCGTGCGCAGGTATCGATCGGCGAGCGATTGGTAGCGGCGCTCGAGCCAGGCGACGGGATGAAGACTCGTGCCGCGGTGATCACGGATGGCGGCCATCGCGGCGCTCGCGCGGTCGGCGTCGAGCGGCTCGAGACCGATGTTGTCGTAGTAGTGCCCGGATTCGTGGCTCAGGTTGACGTGGATCTCGCGCGCGTGGAGGTCGGGGATGCGCCGACGCGCGGCCGCGAGCAAGTCGTCGAACGCATCGACGTTCTTCGCTTGCAACGTCATTCCGAGGAACGGGCGATAGCCGCGGCGACGGATCTTCCGCAAGCGCGCGAAGGTCTCCATCGCCTTGTCGAACGATCCTTCGACTCCGCGAATCTCGTCGTGGAGCGCGGGCGGACCGTCGACCGAAACCGTGACGAAGATGCGCGGCACACGCGTTCCGACGAGTTGCCGTGTTGCCGCCTCGATGCGCTCGGTCTGCTGGCCGTGGGTCGGGAAGTCGATTACGTAAAGATCGCGGCTCTCCTCGGTGATCGCGGCGAAGACGTCTTGGATGTCGGAGCGCAAGAAGATCTCGCCGCCGCTCACGTTCACCCATGAAAAACGCGGCTGCTTGCGGAAGAACGCGCGAATCTCGTCGACCGTGAGCTCGTCGTTCGGGCGGCGCTGCCAGATGTTGCACATCGTGCAGCGGAGCTGACAACGGTACGTGAGGATGAGCGTGAGCTTGAACGGAAGCCGCGCGTCGGTCACGTTCGACCGTGCGATACGCCAACCGAGTTTGAGCAGCGAGCGCGCCATCCTACTGGAATCTCTTGCTGACGGATTCGTGTTCGTATTCGTCGCAGTTTGCGCACGGTGACGGATACGATCCGTCGCGATGCGAACGTCGCAGGGCACGTAGCGCGGTGCCGTTCCACACCTCGGCGAGCGACGTATCGGCGATGTTGCCGAGCGCGAGCGCGCCTTCGCTGTCGACGCAGCACGGCGTGATCGTGCCGTCGGCGAGGACGACGAGCGATCCGCGCCACAGCTCGCGGCACGGCGTCGTACGCTCGCCGCCCGTGAGCAGCGGAATCACCTGAACGCGATCGGCGATGCCTTCCCAGGCCGCGAAGTGCGCGTCGAGGTCGGCGCGCGTGCTGTCCATGAGCACCATCGAGATGTCGATCTTCGTGTCACTGCCGACGCGGTCGCGCGCGCGCCGGAAGCGCTCGACGTTCTCGCGCAGCTCGCTCCAGTCGAACCCGCGGATGCGCGTGTGCGTGTCACCGATGCCGTCCGAAGAGAACGTGATACGGTCGAGCCCGCACCTTGCCAGGCGCTCGGCGTCGGCGTCGGTCTCGAGCATCGTCCCGTTGCTCGTGGCCATGACGCGCACTCCGCGCGCGCGGGCGTACGCGACCATCCGGTAGAAGTCGCGGTGCAGCATCGGTTCGCCCCATTGGAAGGGCAGCACGAACTCGAGGCCCGGGTTGTCGTCGAGGATCTTGCGGAAGGTGTCGAACGGCATCATGCGCTTCTGGCGCTGCATGGTCGTGTTCACGGGACACATCGTGCAGCTCAGGTTGCACGAGTTCGTGATCTCGACGTTGACGCTCGTGAGGCGGTGCGAGCGCTCGCGGCGCTTGCGGAAGGCGAGCTCGTTGCCGATCGCATGACGGATCGCGCGGAGGCTTCGGATCTTGATCGAGAGGAGGTCGGCGACGTCCGGTTTGCGAAGGTACGAGCGTGCGACGAGCCGCACGGTCGCGCGCGCGAGCCAAGCGTCGAGACGCCGCAAGAAACCAGGCACGCGGCGCGACACGGCCGTCGTCGCGATTTCCTCGGGATCGACGTCCCGATAGCGGACGCGGGGCCGCCGCGCCGGTTCGGCGATCGGTGCCTCGGTCACTTCGTGCTGGGCCATGCGACTCCTCGGGGCCATACGGATCGCGCTACTCGCTCCTTCCCATCGTATCGCGGATGGGAGGGGGGGCGCCACTCCGGCGATTTCCGCGCCGGCGTCCGCATGGAGAGACCCCACGAGGCCGGCTCGTGCTCACGGCCGACCTCGTCGGTTGTTTCATCCCGATCCGTCCTCGCGATTTCGCCGCGAGCGGATCAGTTGTCGCGCGGCACCGCGAGCATGCGCTCGAGCGACTTGCGGGCCCCGGCGGCGACGTCGTCGTCGACCGTGATCTCGTAGAAGCCCTCGTGCAGCGAGTTCAGCACCATCGGGAGGTCGATCATCTTCATGTAGGGGCAGTGCAGCCGGCACCCGATGCACCCGTCGGCGGAAACGAATTCCTTGTCGGGGTAGTGCTTCTGAAGCTGATGGATGATGCCCCACTCGGTCGCGATGATGAACGTCTTCGCGTCCGGGTACTTTGCGACGCGGTCGATCATCGCGCTCGTCGAGCACACTTCGTGCGCCGCTTCGATCACGTCTTCGCGGCACTCGGGGTGCGCGATGATGATCGCTTCGGGCATCGAGCTTTTCGTCTTCTCGACGCTCACGCCGCGCAGAACGTCGTGGGTCGGGCAGCAACCGTCGTAGATCACGACTTCCTTCTCGGGCACCTGCTTCGCGACCCAGTTGCCGAGGTTCTTGTCCGGCGTGAAGAGGATTTTGTCGTTGTCGATGCTACGGATGACGCTCGCGGCGTTGGCCGACGTGCAGCAGATGTCCGACATCGCCTTCACCTCGGCCGACGAGTTGATGTACGTAACGACCGTGTGATCCGGATAGCGTTCCTTCCACTCTTCGAGGCTCTCGGGCGAGATCGAGTCCGCGAGCGCGCATCCGGCCGAAAGGTTCGGCAGCAGCACGCGCTTTTCGGGATTCATGATCTTCGCGGATTCGGCCATGAAGTGGACGCCGCAGAACACGATCGTGTCGGCGTCGGTCTCCTGGACCTGCAGCGCGAGTCCGAGCGAGTCCCCGGCGAAGTCCGCGACGTCTTGAATCTCGCCGAGCTGGTAGTTGTGCGCCAGGACGACGGCGTTCTTCTCCTTGGCGACGCGGCGGACCTCTTGCTGCATCGGAGTCCAATCGATCTTGGGAGCCGACGGGATGTTGCAGCGGGGAGACGTCGGGAGCGGAGTCTTCAGCGTCGAGGGATCGACGGGTTGGGTCGGTGTCGCCATGGGGGAGTCTCCTGTCATCGGATGCGCGTGCGTGGCGTCCACGCCGCGGGTCACTACGGTGTCGTGCGCTCGATCAGTCGCGCGAGCCGGACGGACTCGGTCCGTCGACGCGGGCGCCGGCCTCCGGCTGGATCGCCTCGGTGCCGGCCGGGAACACGCGCCAGAACTCCTTGCGGATCAAGCTGGTGATCGTCGCGCTCTTCGAGAAGCCGTGATAGCGCGCCAACGCTTCGAGCATCTCGAGGTCTTGCGTAGAAGCCGAGAAGGTCCTGACGATCTTGTTGGACAAGTCGGGTCTCTCTCGTCTCGGGGTCCATGGAATACGGAAAACGGATCGGCGCCGGGGCCAGCCCGGACCGATACAGTTCTTATATAAGAAATGTATCTTTCGTGTATAAGAACAGTTCAAGGATTGTACAGCGGGAGGGCAGGCGGTCAAGTCGCGAGTCGAGAGTTCGTCGCATTTCGGGGCCGTTCGGCAGAAGTCGTTGCAGCGGAACGAGGTGGGACGGCCCGTCAGGCCCGGCTGCCGGCGCGCTGGGGGTTCAGGTCGAGGCGGCGAACACTCGATAGGGCGAGTGGGGAGGATGCGCCACGGCATCGGCTCCCTGACGAGCAGGCGAACAGGACCGGTGCGTCGCGGCGCTCGAGCACCGAGTGATCGAGGCGTGGGACCACCATGGAACCGTATCGAATCGTCAGTGTCGACGGGGGCGGCGTGCGCGGGATCTTCGCCGCGGCCCTACTCGAGAAGATCGACTCCGAGGCGCCCGAGTCTCTGGCGCGCGCGGATCTTCTCGCG
>JAUIME010000452.1 GCA_030433195.1 bacterium | reverse complement strand
TCGAGCACCGGCTTCCGACGATCGTCAACCTCTCGGTGCCCGGTCTCGAATCCGAAGCGCTCGTTCTCGCGCTCGACTCCGAGGGCATTGCCGCGTCGGCCGGATCGGCGTGCGACTCGCACCGGGTCGAGCCCTCCCACGTGTTGCGCGCGTTAGGCCTCGAAGACTCGCTCGCGCGCGGATCGCTACGGCTCTCGCTCGCGGCCGACACCACGCCCGAAGAGATCGACTACGCGATCGAGCGCATCCCGACGGTCGTCCGACGTTTCCGGAGCGCGACGCCATGAGCCTGGCCGCAATCGCGATGCTCCGTGCCTATCATCACCACCGCCCGTTCGGCTGACCGCTCGAACGGCGCACCCCGTGCGTCTGACGTCGAAGGTTTCGAGTCCGACTCTCACTCACTTGAAAGGCACGATCATGGTTCGATGGCTCACCGTCTGCACTTTCTGCGCGCTGTTCGTCGCCGCGCCGAAGGTCCACGCCCAAACGAACGAAGAACTCCTGGAGCGCATCGAGGCGCTCGAGGCCGAGCGACAAGAAGACAACGAAGGCAGCTACCTGACGAAGCTCGGCTCGATGTTCGAGCTCTACGGGTTTCTACGCGTCGATGCGACCTACAGTGACTCCGAGTTCAACGACACCCAGGTTTCGTTCCGCGTGCTGCCCGAGAACGGCACGAACGACGACGACGACCACTTCAGCATCTACGGTCGCCTGACTCGACTCGGGTTGAACTTCAAGGCACCCGACGAGGTGTGGGACGCGGCGCTCACGGGCCGCTTCGAGATCGACTTCTACGGATTCGACTCGTCCGACTCGCGAAACCTGATCCGCATGCGCCACGCCTACCTGCAGATCGCCGACGACAACTGGTCGTTCCTCGCCGGTCAGACGAGCGACCTCATCTCACCGCTCTATCCGTCGGTGAACCCCGACCTCGTCAACTGGAACGTCGGTAACCTCGGCGACCGCCGCCCGCAGCTCCGCGGCACCTACTCGCCCGAGTTCGGTGACGCGAAGCTCACGCTCGCCGGCGCCCTCGCTCTTCAAGGTGCGATCGACGGCAAGAACTTCGACGCGCCCGACGGCGTGACGAACGGTGAAGACTCCGGGCTGCCGCAACTCCAAGCCCGCGCCGCGATCGGCATTCCGCTCTTCGGCGAGCAAGACACGGAGCTCGGTATCTGGGGCGCCCGCGGATGGGAAGAGACCGACGGCCCCGGTCCGGACGATTGGGACATGAGGGTGTATGGCCTCGACCTTCGCGTCCCGGTCGTCGAGGATCGTTTCTGGGTCCAAGGCGAAGTCTGGCAGGGTGAGAACGTCAGCGACGTACGCGGCGGGGTCGGTCAAGGCATCAACACCACCACCCTCGACGAGATCGACGCGACCGGTGGATGGGTTCAAGGAACGACGGTCGTCGACGGCCTCGGCGACGTCTTCGCCGGCTACACGATCGACAGCCCGGATCGCGAAGACGTCCCGGTCGGCACCGGTGTTTCGCGCAACTCGGCGATCTATGCGGGCATGACCGTCAAGCGCTGGGACCCGTTCATCATGGGCTTCGAGTGGATGGGCTGGGAGACCGAGTACCGCGGCAACGACGACGGAGACGCCAATCGTTTCCGTCTGTACTTCTCGTATCGCTTCTGAATGACACCGTTCCAGGTCGACGCGGAGCGCACGCCCCACGAGGCGCCGCTCCGCGTCGGCCAGTTACCGCCATCGCCCTTCCGCGGCAGCCGACCTGCCACGCCAAGGTCGGGTGACCGCGCGGCGATTCAGAAGACTCGCGTATCGAGAATCCAGTGCGACGAGTCTTTCGACGACTTCCCGGCCGCCGTGACGTACGGTTCGTCGCCGTCGAGCCACATCAGCTGATCGCAATCCCAGCTCCTCAGGGTAAACGCCCCGTCCGACATCTTCGATTTCGAGAAGAGCGCCAACTCCTCGTAGAGCTTGACCGCTCCCGTCAGACTTCGGTAGTTCAGATAGAGATCGTGATGCGGCACGACGTACCCCACCTGTTTCCCAGGGATTTCGACGAACTCGAGCTCGACGTTTCCGCTCACACCGCAGTAGATCAACTCGTTGTCGTCGATGGCCGCGGCCCCCATCGCCTTCTTGTTCACGGCACTCGAGATCTTCGTGATCGTGAAGGAACGGATCCGTCGTCGCGGCTTCTCGCATCCCCACTGCCCTTGTACGAACGGCCCGCGGCCAAACCGCGAGTAACCGGACTCCTTGTCGAAGTGCAGCCACTCCTTCAGAGCTCGTGAGTAGATGTTGACGTACGGCGACCCCGGAAAGTCTTTCAGGGTCAACAGCGTCGGTTCATCGTAGAGCTTCAATGCTCCGCCGATTGCCCTGTAGTTGAGAAAGGTCGACTTCGCCCCGACGACACCCAGAACGCATTTGTCGCGCGATCCCCAAACCTCGAACCGGATCGGGACGTTGTAGCGGCAGTTGACGAGGGAGTCCGCCACCAAGCCGTCGTCCGCTGTCATGTAGTTCGCGCTCTTCGTGAGCGTCTCGAAGATGTGCATCTCCTCGCGGACGGGCGGCGCGCCGTCGATCTCCAGCCGCCAGAACTGTCGGCCGTCTTGCGAGGCGCCCGCGGACGTGATGTACGGCTCGTCGCCGTCGAGCCACATGTACTGGGATTCGTCGATCGAGTAGATTTCGTAGGTGGAGTTCCCCACGTACTCGATTCGGAAGTTGGCATCACTCTTGTCGTCGTAGAGCTTCACCGCTCCGGTCAGACCTCGGTAGTTGAGATAGAGGTCGTCCTTCCCGCGAACCTTGAGCACGCATTGATCGAACGATCCGACGACCTCGAACGTCAGGGGCGATCCGCTTCGGCAGTAGATCAGCGAGTTCGTTTCCTCGCCATCGGGAGTCGTCATGTACTCGCCGTTGATCCCTTGGATCCTCACGGTCGACACCGTGTTGGAGCGGACCGACTCGCAGTACTCGACGAGCTGCGGGGGGCCGTCGCCGATCGTCGCCATGTCGACGGCGACGAAGTTCGGAACGAGCCCGTGCTTCATCTTGAAGTCGATCACGTGATTGTCGAGCAGCCGCTTGCTGTTCGCATCCGAGAAGAAGCGTCTCTCTACGGTGCTGATGAAGAGATCATGGTCCGAGGTCAAGAAGTAATTGCCTTCGACCCACGACGGGAAGTGATTGACCAGACCGAGCGAGCGGTTCTTCGAGCGAGAATCTGCGGACTCGGGCCTCTCGTTCGACCAAGTGTCGGGTTCGAGGCTCTTGTCGCCGTACTCGGTCTCGATGCAGTAATGCCACACGAGCGGAAGCCCGAACTGGTCGACGGGATTCTGAGAGTGCGTATCGGCACCGCGATAGTCCGACAGAATCACGAGCCGCTGCTTCATTTGACCGATCGGTGTGGCGAATCCCTTGCCGACCTGAGGATCGAACAGATCACTGCGGTAGGTCGCCATGACCTGCTCGACGCGTCGGATTCCGGCCGCGCACTTCGTCGTCTTCCCCGTCTCGAAGAAGACGGTGACGACCTCCTGAGGATTCTGTGCCAGCCAATCCGTGATCTGGCGCATGAAGTCGTCGAGAGTCCGGAACTGGAATTTCGGCCGGAGCCAATCGAGCTTCCATCCGCCGTGCAGCAAGTAGAGATCCGTGTTGCCGCCGATCGTCTCCAGCCAGATGTCGATCATGAAAGCCCGGACCCCGGCGTCCAGCTGAGATTGGATGGAGTCCTTCTGTTGGTACCAGACCCACCCGTCCGCAGCATTGGCGAACGAATTGTGCGTCGTCAAGAACGTCGCATCGCAGTAGGGAGTCGTCGGCGAGTTCATGGGGCTCAGCACGATCCGTACTCGTCGCTCGAGTACATGTAGAGGTCGACGCCACGACCGTTGATCTGCGTGCCGAACCAGATCTTCGCCTTCTGCAGCCAAGTATCGCATTGGCAGGATTGCGAGATCGTATGCCCGCCCCCGACGTAGGTGATGCTCGCGTTGCAGTCCGTTGGTTTCCCGAACTCGATCGCTGCGGCGTCGAACTCGACGTCTTGGTCGTAGGTCCCCGTGAACCGAACCTTGACGTCGTAGGTCTTGCCACCGTTGCTCGAGACCAGCGAGATCGCCCACGTACCCTTTCCGGAGTATCCGAGGACGTCGAAGTCGTACGCGCCCTCTCCGGACAGTTCGTAGTCCGAGAGCTGGGTGATCGTACCGCTCCCGATGTTGACGTTGATCGCCTCTTTGACACCGAGGCAGACCTTCGTTCCTGCCTGAATCGCACCCTTGCCGCTTGGCACCGCATCCCTGACTTTTGCCATCGTTCGCTCTCCTTCAGCCTGAGTCGTCGTCCGCGAAAGCGCAGATCGAGCACCTGTCGAGTGTCCCGAGGCACGGCTATCGAAACCTGCCCGCGCCTGTACCAACACTCAAGGGGACGAAGAGCCCGGGTTCTTACGTCGAAGAACGCGAGAAGCGGTATCGGAGCGCGCAACCCGAACGGCGCGTAGCTAGATAGGAGAGCGCCAAAAATCCGGATTCTCAGGAACGCGCGGGCGCACGCAGGGCGATGAGGGGTCTCGACGTGAGTCTTCGGCGAGCGACGCACGAGGCGCGCGTCGGTCTGCGCCCACCGTTACTCGGGCGAGCGATCCGCCACCGTCGGTCGATTCCCGGGGACGAGGACGACCTCGAACGGCGCGTCGCGTCGGGTTCCTGTGACGTCGATCGCCTCGACGAACTCGGTGGCGTATCCGTCCGCACGAATCGCGATCCGGAGTTCCGCCGGTTCGATGTCGGCTCGGATCTCGACCGGAGATCCGAACCAGCGCGCCAGGCGATACCGCGGCTCGCCCTCCAAGACGGCCCACAACTCGGCGCGCCTGACGCCATCGGCGACGACGTGCACAAAGCCATGAACGCGCGGCTCGACCATCTGGATCGTCCCGAGG
>JAUIME010000451.1 GCA_030433195.1 bacterium | reverse complement strand
ACGCACCGTCGGCGAGCACCTGCCCCTTCTCGACCTCGTCGCCCTCGCGGACGATCGGCTTCTGGTTCAGGCACGTGCGCTCGTTGAGACCGACGAACTTCCGCAGCGGATACGTCCGATCGTCGACGACGATCGCGGTCGAGCTGGCCTTCGTGACCGTCCCCGCCTTCTTGGCGACGACGACCATGCCGGAGTTGCTCGCCACGGCCAGCTCCATGCCCGTTCCCACGACCGGCGGATCGGACTTGATGAGCGGCACGGCCTGACGCTGCATGTTCGCGCCCATGAGCGCGCGGTTGGCGTCGTCGTGTTCGAGGAACGGGATCAACGCGGCCGACACGCCGACGAGCTGCTTCGGCGAGATGTCCATGTAGTGGACTTCCTTCGGCTCCGCCATCCGGAAGTCCCCCTCGACACGAACGAGGACTCGATCTTCGAGGATCTTGCCCTTCTCGTCGATCTCGGTATCGGCCGGGATGATGATCGCGTTCGACTCTTCGTCGGCGCGTAGATTCCGGATCTCGTCCGACAGCCTGCCGTTCTTCACGACGCGATACGGCGTCGTGAGGAAGCCGTACTTGTCGATCGACGCGTAGATCGAGAGACTCGAGATGAGACCGATGTTGGTCCCTTCCGGCGTCTCGATCGGGCAGATACGTCCGTAGTGCGACAGATGGACGTCGCGAACTTCGAAACCCGCGCGTTTACGGTTGAGGCCACCCGGTCCGAGCGCCGACAACCGCCGCTCGTGCGTGAGCTGCGACAGCGGGTTCGTCTGGTCGACGACCTGGCTAAGCTCGCCACGACCGAAGAAATAATCGATCGCCGACGAGATCGTCTTCGAGTTGATGAGGTTGCGCGGCGTGACGGAATCGAGGTTCTCGAGGTTCATGCGCTCTTGCGCGGTACGCCGCAGCTTCAGGAAGCCCTTGCGGAACTCGTCGCCCGCGAGTTCGAGAATCGTTCGCACCCGGCGATTGCCGAGGTGGTCGATGTCGTCGATCTCGCCCTCGCCCTTGCGCAGCGAGAGGATATAGCGGACCGAGTTGACGAAGTCTTCCTTGTGAACGGTCATCTCCGTTTCCGGGATGTCCTGATCGAACTTTCGGTTGATACGGAAGCGTCCCACGATGCCGAGCCGGTATCGGTTCGGATCGAAGAACTTCTCGTGGAACAGCTGCTTCGCACGCTCGAGCTGCGGCGGGTTACCGGGACGCAGCCGCTGATAGATCTTCAGCAGCGCCTCCTGGTGGCTGTTCGTCACGTCTTCGCGGAGCGTATTGAGGATCAGGGAGTCAGCATCGTCGACGACGATCTCGACTTCTTTGACTCCCATTTCCTTCAACGTCTCGGCGCTCTCTTCGGTGATCGGATCACCACTCGACAGGAAGACCTCGCCCGTCTTCATGTCGACCACATCGCCCACGACCGGCTTGCCGAGGGCCGCCTTCACGCCGGCCTTCGTCGCAAGCTTGATCTTCTTGGTCTCGTGGAACAGGCGGATGACCTGCTCGTCGGTCGAGTACTCCTCGGACATCGCCCGCAGGAGCGTCGTTGCCGGGAATTTCCCACTTTGGTCGATACGGACCGTGAGCGCATCCTTCTTCGAGACGTTGAGCTCGATCCAGGACCCGCGCTCCGGAATGATCCAGCAGCTGTGCAGCTTCTTCTCGCCGACGTGTACTTCCACGGAGAAGTCCACGCCCGGCGAGCGGTGGAGTTGGCTTACGATCACACGTTCGGCACCGTTGATGATGAATTCACCACCACCGATCATGATCGGGATCTCGCCGAGATAGACGTCCTCCTCGACCGGCTCCTCCTTGTTGAGGCGGAGTCGGATCTTGAAGGGCGAGCCGTACGTCAGCTTCAGACGCAGGCACTCCTCGGGAGTGTACCGCGGGCGCCCCAGCTCGTAGCCGAGGTACTCGAGGCACATCTTCTTGTTGTAATCCCAAATCGGGAAGATCTCGCGAATGATGGACTCCAAGCCGAGGTTCTTGCGCTCGGAGGGCGAACCCTCTTCCTGCAAGAACTGACGGTAGGACTCCGTCTGGAGCTCCACGAGATTCGGGATCTCGAAGACTTCCTCGACCTTGCCGAAACTGTGAACTTTGCCGTTTCCAGTCGTCATGATTTCCACGGTCCCTTGTTGCTAGAGGGAATCCCCGGTTGCAGCCCGCGACGATCGGAGGCTTCGATCACTTGATTTCGACAGACGCTCCCGCTCCTTCGAGCTGTTCCTTGAGCTTGTCGGCGTCTTCCTTCGAAACCCCTTCCTTGATCGGCTTGGGGGCTTCGTCCACGAGCGCCTTGGCTTCCTTCAGGCCGAGACCGGTGATCGCACGCACTTCCTTGATCACACCGATCTTCTTGTCGCCGGCCGCCGTCAGGATGACGTCGAACGAAGTCTTCTCTTCGCCCGCATCGTCGCCGCCGCCACCACCGGCCGGACCGGCCATCATGACCGCACCGCCCGCCGCGGGCTCGATGCCGTGCTCTTCCTTGAGGTAGTCGCCGAGTTCCTTCGCCTGCAGAAGGGTCAGGCCGACGATCTTGTCGCCGAGCTCTTTGATGCCCGAATCCCAAGTCTTTTCGCTGCCGCCTTCTTCCGTCATCGTTCGAACCTTTCAGATTATCTCGAATCGAGCCCGGGGTTCTCGCCGCGTTTCGCACGACGTCACCCCAACCGTTTTTCTCTCGCCAGTGCCACTCGCGCCCGCGCCTCGTCCCGTCGCCGGGGAGCGCCGACGCGTTTCGCGTGACATGTCCTACCGCGCAACGTGTCAGGCCGCTTCGCCGCCGCCCTTCTCGAGGTCTTCGGCGCGCTGCTTGATCGCCCCCGCGATCCGACCGCCGGGGCCGTTCAGCGCCGCGACGAGGTTGCCACCCGCCGACTGGATCTGACCGACGACCTGCGCGATCATCTCGAGCCGCGTCGGCATGTCCGCGAGTGCGGCCACGTCCTTCGGCTCGAGCAACGTCCCGTCCATGAAACCGCCACGGACCGTGACGTGCTTGTTCTTCTTCGTGAAGTCCTTGAGGATGCGCGAAACGGAGATGACGCCTTCGTTCCGGCCGTACAAGAACGCGACCTGGCCGCTCATGAGGTCGCCGACGCCGCCGAAGCCCACCTGCTCGCAGGCCTTCTCGGCGAGCGAGTTCTTGACGACCGTCATCGACAGCTCTTGCTCGGCAAGCAGCCCACGGAACTGCTCGGACGCTTCGACCGTGAATCCTTCGAAGCTCACGATCACGATGCCGTCACTGTCGGACAGCTTCGTGACGAGCTCTTCGACCATGTAGTTCTTGATCACACGCGACATGATTCACCTTGATGATCTGCGTTTCACCGGTTCGTTTCGTCGTCGCACGGCTACGCCGGCAGCCTCACGAACGTGGAGTCTGGCTCTACGCCACTGCCACCAGGACACCGGGACTCATGGTCGACGACAGGACGACCTTCTTGATGTACGTGCCCTTCGCGGCCGTCGGCTTCGCGGCGCGGATGTGTTCGATGAAGGCTTCGACGTTCGCACGCAGATCCTCGACCGAGAACGACTTCTTCCCGACCGGTGCGTGGACGTTGGCACCCGAATCGACGCGGAACTCGACCTTACCGGCCTTGAACTCGCTCACGGCGGTCGTGACGTCGTCCGTCACGGTGCCCGACTTCGGCGTCGGCATCTTGCCCTGAGGTCCGAGGACCTTACCGAGCTTCCCGACGAACCGCATCATGCGCGGAACGGCGATCGCCACGTCGAACTCGGTCCAGCCGTCGGCGACCTTCTTGACGAGGTCCTCGCCACCGACTTCGAGCGCGCCCGCGGCCTTCGCGGCGTCGGCCTGATCGCCGTCGGCGAACACGATGACGCTGCGCTCTTGGCCGATCCCCTTCGGGAACGAGAACGCGCCGCGAATCATCTGGTCCGACTTCTTCGGGTCGACACCGAGACACATCACGATCTCGACCGTCTCGTCGAACTTCGCGGCGTCGAACTGCTTCACCATCCCGAGCGCTTCGTCGAGCGGAAGCGGAGTGTTGCGCTCGTACTTGCCGAACGCCTCGTTGTATCGCTTGCTTCGCCTTCTCATGGTTCTACCCTCAACCCTCGACGATGATGCCCGAGCTTCGGGCCGTGCCTTCGATGATGCGCATCGCCTGATCGACGTCGCGCGCGTTGAGATCGGCCATCTTCGTCTCGGCGATCTCGCGGACCTGGTCCTTGGTCACCTTGCCGACCTTCTCGAGGTTCGGCTCGGGGGAACCCTTCGCCACACCGGCCGCCTTCTTGAGCAGCACCGCCGCGGGCGGGGACTTGCAGATGTAATCGAACGAGCGGTCCGAGTACACGGTGATGATCACCGGGATCGTGAGGCCCTGAGCCTGCTTCGTCTCGTCGTTGAAACGACGCACGAAATCCCCGATGTTCACGCCGTGCTGACCGAGAGCCGGGCCCACCGGCGGCGCGGGCGTCGCCTGCCCCCCGGGAACCTGCAGCTTGATCTTCGCTTTGACTTCCTTCGCCATCACACGCCTCTTTGCGATCCACGGTCGTCACCGACTCCGCCGCGCGAAGTGACCGTCGGGGCTCGTGAAGCAGCCCGATGAAGCGGTCACGCAAGGCGACGAGTGCCGACGTTCGACACCGATTCCGGTCGACGCTAGATCGACTCTACCTGCCAGTATTCGAGCTCGACCGGCGTCGGCCGGCCGAAGATGGTCACGATCACTCGCACCATGCCCTTGGCGGGCATGACGTCCTCGACCTGTCCGTCGAAGTTCTCGAAGGGACCTTCCTTGATCTTGACGCTGTCGCCCTTCTTGAACTCGATCTTCAGCTTGGGCTTTTCTTCCTGACGCTCGATGTCCCCGAGGATCTTCTCGACCTCGTGATCCTCCATGGGAACCGGTTCACCATGCGCCCCGACGAAGTCGCCGATGCCGGGCGTTTCCTTCA
>JAUIME010000450.1 GCA_030433195.1 bacterium | reverse complement strand
GCGCCGGCTCGATCACCTCGCGCACGAGCTGCATGCGCGCGGCGAGATACAGCAGCGTCTCGGTCTCGGCCCGCATGCTCGTGTGCGCGGGGTCGAGCAAGATCCGTCGGATCTCCTCGCCGATCGCGGTGCCACCGGGCTCGCGCAAATGCACGACCTCGTAGCCGCGACTCTCGAGCCGCGCGACCGCGCACCGCGCCTGCGTCGTCTTGCCACCGCCGTCAGGACCGTCGAGTACCTGGAACAGACCGCTCAGAACACTCCTCCTCGCCGAAGCTCCGCGTTCACACTGCGGGGGAGCATCTCACGGAGAGGTGATCTCGTCCAGCAGCGTACGAGCGTCGGCGTTGTCCGGTTCGATCCGCAGTGCGTCTTCGAGATGGAATCGCGCATCGTCGAGGCGCTCGAGCGCGACTTCCGCACGCGCGAGACGCACCAGCAGCTCGGCCTTGCCCGACCCGTCCGCCAGTGCCACCGCGACCTCGAGTTCACCGACTTCGTCTTCGCGGCGATCGGTCTTGCGGTAGATCTCCGCGAGCTCGACGTGCGTCTTCAGATCGAACGGATCGACCCACAGCATCTCCTCGAGATACCGACGCGCGCGTGCGAGATCGCCCTTCTCCGAATACCACGCGAAGAGCTTCTGCCGCGCTTCGAGATCGGTGTTGACGAGATCGGCGTAGGTGCGCAGCTCGCGGATCGCGGCTTCTTCGTCCTTGCGTGCGCGATAGATCGTCTCGAGTCGTTCGTAGGGGTTGCCGCCGCCCACGAAGAATGGAAAGGCACTCTTCGCACGCTTGTACTCACGAACGGCATCGTCGAGTCGACCGGAGCGCTCGTAGATCTGCGCGAGCCGCAAGCGAGCGAACGCATCCTCGACGCCGCCTTCGAGACCGCGCTTCAAGTAGCGCTCGGCCCGATCGAAGCGATCGTCGTCGTAATTCAGCGCACCGCGGAGCAGATTCGCAACGGCGTGGTCGGGATCGGCCTCGAGCGCGCGGCCGAGTGCCGCTTCGCAATCGACGCCACCGCCCTGGTAGTAGTACGCCCACGCGAGCTTCGCGTGAAGATCCGCGTTTTCCGGGTCGAGATCGGCCGCGTCGCGGAACTCCTCGAGCCGGTCGTTGTCCCATTGCGGGAGCAGCCGGTAGCGCGAGATCTTGTCGGAGACGAAGCCGAGGAATCGTTCGTCGAAACGCTCCGGCGTGAGCTGCAGCACTTCGAGCAGGATCTCCTCGGTCGTGAGGTCTTCACCGTAGAGTTTGAGCATCTCGCGAACCGCTTCGAAGCTCCATTCCTTCTCGATGAACTCGACGAGCAGCGAACCCTGGTAATACGCGAACCCGATGCGCGGGGTTCGGAACGCCGTGTTGATCTCGCGGAGCGGGAAGATCTTGTCGTTGTGATACGCGTTGAAGAGCTCCTGCTCTTGGCGCCGCTCCCAGATCGGGTTGGCGCGGCGCTCTTCGTACACCGAGATGCCTTCCGTCAGCCATCGCGGAATGCGCGCGCGGGTGATCTGCAGCGTCAGGACGTGCGCGTATTCGTGCCACGCGGTCTGCGCCCACGAGAAGAATCCGGGCGGCTTCGCGCGCGGCGAGTTGAGCGTGATGACACGGCCGAAGCAGATCCCCAAGATGAGATCGATGCCCGTGGTGCCGACGTTGCGCACCGCGAAGTCGTCCTGATCCGGAAAGACTTCGACGATCGTCGGATTCTTCGGGATGAAGTCGTAACGGCGCGTCAGGTCGTCGTAGCACTGCTCGAGGAGATCCGTGACGTAGCCGCGGAAGACCTCGTTCTCGTCGACGTGGATGTAGAGCTTGAAGTGATCGTTCGTCCGTTCGACGAATTCGTCGTAGATGCTCGCCACCGAGAGCATGTTGAGGCGCCACGGGAAGCGGAAGTTGTCGCGCTGCTGCGCCTTGTTCAAGTACGCAGTGCCCGTCTCGTGATCGCCGACGTTGAAGCTGAAGCGCCCCGCGAGATCGTAGGCCGCCCACAGCTTCGGGTTCATCTCGATCGCGCGCTTTGCGAACGGCAAGCCGTCCGCGAACCGATAGAGCCCGCCGAGTACCTGCGCCACCGTCAGCGGCAACGTCGCGTAACCGGGATCGATCGCAAGGACCTGTTTCGACGTCGCCTCGAAATCGTCGGTGCGGTTCATGACGTAGTGGTGCGTCGCGAGGAGCGCGAGCCCGAGTTTGTGGC
This sequence comes from bacterium, assembly GCA_030433195.1. Taxonomy (GTDB): domain Bacteria; phylum Planctomycetota; class JACOTG01; order JACOTG01; family JAUIME01; genus JAUIME01. The sequence goes on along the minus strand of JAUIME010000450.1, from coordinate 2,756 downwards.
GCGGGTTGATCGCGAGCACCTTGTCGATCCACTCGCGGCCCTGGTCGTAGCGCCGGTCTTCGAGCTCGACGCGTGCGATACGAGCGATCGCGGCGCTGTGGTTCGGGTTGATCTCGAGCGCGCGGCGCAGCTCGCGCTGTGCGGTGAAATTCCGCTCGCGCGCGAAATACGCCTCGGCGATGCCGAGAATGAGGTCCGGATGGTCGGGCGCGTTTTCGAGCGCGAGTCGATACTCGGTCAGCGCGTCGGCGGTCTGGTACTTCGACAGATAGAGATCGCCCAGCGCACGGCGCGGCTCGACGAGCAACCGATCGTCGCGGATCGCCTCTTGAAAGACCTCGGCCGCCTCCTCGAAGCCGTCGAGTTCCCAGTACGCATGGCCGAGCCACGTCAGTCGCTCGGCATCGTCGACCACTTCTTCGGTGGCGGCGTAGTTCGCGACGGTGCGGAATGCGGTCTCGGCATCGTCGTCCCGTCCGAGGTAGCGGAACAACTTGCCGAGGCGGATCCTCGCCTCGAATTGCGCAGGGTCGATGTCGAGCGCGCGGCGATAGGCCGCCTCGGCGTCGTCGAGCCGTCCGCGCTCGAACAGGTACTCGCCATGGGCAATCTGCGCGTCGACGTCCTTCGGCGCGACCTCCACCCACTTCGCGACGGCCTGCTCCCAGTCCTCGATCTTCCCGAGGATACGGCAGCACTCGACCTTGCCCGAAAGCGATTCGACGTCGCCGGGCTTCGCCTCGAGGATGCGGTCGAACCATTCGATCGCAGCGTGGTACTCGCCGTCGAGCCAGGCTTCGTCGGCCTCGAGCAGCCAGTCGTAGACGTCGTCTTCGGAGACGGCGACCGGCGGTTGTTGCGGCGCGATCCGGGGGGCCGCGACGACAGGAACGCCGAGACCCACGAGGAACGCGAGGAACCAGGCCGCTTTGCCGGATCGAATCGCAAGTCGTTGCATCGTCAACCTTTCGGAATGCAGGCCCCCGAGGTTCGTCCACGGGATATCGTAGCACGCGCACGCTGCGCCCTTCTTGTATCGACGCGCAGCGCCGCACGGGTTTACCGAAGGAAATGCAGCAGCAGAGCGAGCGTTCCCGCCGCGAAGCAGTAATACGCAAAACCCGCGAGGCTCGTTCGGCGGAAGATGCGGAACAGCAGGACGAGGGCGAGAAACCCGGACACCGCGGCGACGGCGGCGCCGACGAGCACGGGAGCGAGCGGGATCGCGTCGGGCGCGTCGGCCGCGGGCCCGTCGAGGATCGAATCGAGCGTCGCCCCGCCGATCGCGGGAAACGCGAGCAGGAACGAAAAACGCGCCGCCGCCTCCTGGCGAATGCCGAGGGCGAGGCCGGCCGAGATCGTCGAACCGGACCGCGACACCCCGGGCCAGATGGCGACCGATTGTGCGAGGCCGATCAGCGCCGCATCGAGGGACGTCATCTCGTCGACGCCGCGCGACGCACGACGTAGCGCGAACTTCGCGGAGAGCAGCAACGCCGTCGCCGTGAGGAACAGTCCGCAGCCGACCGCCAACAGGCTCTCGAACGCCGACTCGAACAACGATCGCGCCGAAAACGCGACGACGACCGTGACGGCGGTCCCGATCGCGAGGTTGCGCCAGAGTCGGAACGCGTCGCGCGGGAGGTCGTCCGCGCTCCCGACGTTCGGCGGAAGCCCGAGAAGCACGCGAAGCTCGTCACGGAAGTACACGGTCATGCCGACGAGCGTACCGACGTGCAGGATCACCACGTCACGCAGCGCCAGCTCGTGATGCCCGAGCAGCTCGCCGCCGAGCACGAGATGCCCCGAGCTGCTCACCGGCAGGAACTCGGTCGCGCCCTGCACGAGGCCGAGCACGATCATCGCGATCCAATCGCTCACGGCGTCGCGCGCCGTCTCATACGTCGAGTCCGAGCAGGCGGTCGATGCGTTGACGGATGTCGTCGAGCCGGAAAGGCTTGCGCAGGAAGTCGTTCGCCCCTTCTTCGATCATCTCGGCGCCCTGCTCGTCGGTCAGGAATCCCGAAACGACGAGGATCTTGCAGTCGGCGAGATCCTCCTGCTTGCGAATCATCTTGACGACCTCGCGCCCGCTCATGTCCCCGAGGTTGTAGTCGAGGACGATCAGGTGCGGACGGAAGTCCGCGATCGCGAGACCGGCTTCCCACCCCGACTTGGCGGTACGCACCTCGAGGTAGCGATCCTTCGCGAGCTCCTCCTCGAGAAACTCGACGATCTTCTCTTCGTCGTCGGCGATCAGCACGCGGCGTGTGCGCGATCCCTCGAGCGAGTCGGTCGGCATGTTGTGCTCGCGCATGAAGCGCAGGAGCTCGGTGCGCGGAATGCGGCGATCCTTCGACGCCGGAATCTTGTACCCGCCGAGCTTCCCCGACTCGAACCACTTGATGACCGTGCGAATCGTCACGTTGCAGATCTTCGCGACTTCGCCGGTCGTGAACACCTCCTTCATCAGCGCGGGTACCTCTTGCCCAGTCAGTCCAAGATTTACAAAGTAGCCCCTTTATACCTTCTATCGACTGCCTGCCCCCACATCCGCACGCCGAATCTCACGGAAATCCGCCCCGATCCCCCTTTCCAAAAATACCCGAGCTCGCGTTGACCCCGCTCTCACCCCTTTGCTATCATCCGCGCCGCACGTGGGCGATTAGCTCAGTTGGCTAGAGCACTTGCTCGACACGCAAGGGGTCAGAGGTTCAAGTCCTCTATCGCCCACCACCTGCGACTCCCCTCCGCGC
>JAUIME010000449.1 GCA_030433195.1 bacterium | reverse complement strand
AGATCGATGTGTCTCGAGAGGGATCGGCGCATCGACTCGCTTCCCCGCGAAGCTTTCCCGGATACGCGGTGTTGCGAGATCCAACCGTCGGCGATGCGTCGCTTGAGGTGCGCGATGGCTTCTTCCGGGGAATCTCCCCAGCCGTGTTCGAGGAGACTCCGCACCTGGGCGTGCCATTCGGATACGCTCACGTCGAACTCGAGGAGCACGCGAATCGGAACCCGGACCACGAAGCGGTCGTCGTCGAGTGTGTCGAGGTAGACGATTCGTCGCCAGAGTAGACGGTCGATGATCCGTCTCAGAAGCATTCTCACCCTCCAGTGGAATGCGCCGAGCGGTGATTCGCTCGCGGCGCGGGGCGCGCACCGACGTCGATCGTATCACGCGAGCTGGGCGGTCCGCAGGGGGGCTCGAATGCGCATTTGCGCCACGTTCCCCGACGACAAGAGCAAGCCGAACTCTCCCTAGCGGTTGATGCGATCCGCGTGCGTCCGCGACGAGGTTCGATCGGACGAAACGCAAAAAAGGACCGCACGTCTATTCGACGTACGGTCCTTTGGATTGCGAGTCGTTCGGGTCTCGTGCTTCGCGCCGATCAGCGCTTGTAGAAGTACCCGATCGCGGCGAGGCCGAGCAGCATGAGGATGACGGTTTCCGGCTCCGGAACCGGCTCCTCTTCTCCCGATCCTTGCTTCGAGCCGCCGCCCGAGCGGATGGCCGAGGAGTTGTTCTCGTAGGCGTCGCTCACGAAGGCGTTGTACGGACCGGGTTCCGCGGGCGGCGTGCCACCCGGCGGTCGCGTGATGATCCACGGGTCGAAGGAGTCCTTGCTCGAGGTCAGCGTCAGCGTCGAGCGGGTCGGTTCGTGGGGCGGATCGATCGTCGGCGGGATCGTGGTGCGGCGTCCGACGCTGATCGATTCCGGGAGCACGTGCTTGCTCAGCCAATCGAGGCTCGTGCGCGTTTCGGGCTGCGCTTCGCCGTTCTTGCCGTCCCAGGCGAGGTCGCCCGGACGCGAGTTGCCGAGGCGTCCCGTGTCGACGACCGGCACGTCCGAATCGCCGATGCGTGCATCGTCGAGACCGATGCCGAGCGCACCGGCGCTGGCTCGGCCGCTGAGGGCGCCCGGATCGCCGACGGGTCCGGCGACGTCGCCGTCGATCCCCTTGCCGGCGCCACCGATCGCGATGCCCGCCTCGTTGCGACGCTGGTTGACGTCACTGGAGTCGATCTTCGGGGTGACCTCGACGTTGCCGCCGTGGCCCGGACCGCCGAAGGCGATGCCGCTCACGTCCGCCGGCGTGTCGAAGATGTCCGCCGCCGGATTGGGCAGCGGCGTGACCGACGTGCGGCGCGGACTGTGGTCGAGGTCGCTCGGGCGGGGTCGCGTGACACCGTCCGTGTCGCCCTTCTTCGTCGGGGACAACTTGGTCGGCGAGTCGACGCCGTGGCTGTTGCGTTCGAGCGCGGAAGCGAGATCGTCGAAGATCGGGGCACCGGTCGGGGGCTTGGCGCCTTGATCGCCGCCTCCGCCGCCGCTGCCGCTGCCGCCGCATCCCGCGAGAAGGAACGCTCCCAGGCCGAACAGGATCCATCTCTGGGTCGTGAGGGTCATCGAAAGTGAGTCCTTGTGAAGTGGTTTGCAGGCGTCTCGAGGCATGAGCAGAGGAAGTGCGGCTCTCCGGCCTGTCGCGGACGAGCGCGGCTGCGCCTCTGCGTGGTGTTCGGTGAACGGGTCTTTACGCGCGGTCCGGGAAAGCGGGGGCCCGGCCGGTCGACCTCGACGCGAGGGGTGCCTCGAGGCGGTTGTTGCGTGAAGACCTCTAACCTCCAGTGTCAGAAGGTCTTTGCAGAGTATCCCAGGAATCGGGGGCAGGCAAACGGGGACGACGTTTTTTCGCGGTCGCTACTCGGTGAGGATCTCGATGACGCGTCGCCAGCTCGAAACCGGGATGATCTGGGCGGGGATGTCGCTCTCATCGCCGGGATCGGTGATCCACAGGCATTCGAGGCCGAGGCTGCGGCACAAGGTGGCCGTCGCGCGCGAATCGACGATCGCGAGATTCGTACCCCGCCAGCGGCTCACCATCGACTGGAGGATGAGCTTGTTGTGCTCGTAGAGGCTTCCGCCGTACCACTCCCAGTCCTTGTGGAAGACCGGGCCGCGCGGGAAGTCATTGGCCTCGAGCCAGTCTCGCGTGGATTCGACGTGACCGTCGCCGCGTTCCGTGAGGTAGGCGACGTGAGCGTAGCCGTCGATGCGTTGAAGCGCGGCGGCAGCACCGGTGCGCGGACTTCGTCGGCTGTAGTGATGCAGCCACTTGGCGATCTTCGAGTCCGGCTCGGCAACCGCGTCGTCCAGGTCGACGACCACGAACGACTCGTGGGCCGGGACGATGAAGGCCATGAGCGTGCCGGGGTGTTCCTTGCCGTTGACCTCGGCGAATCCCTCGACCACGTAGCGGCCCGGCTCGTCGAAGGCGAGCTCGTACCAGGCGTCGCCCTTGGCATCCGTGCGCGAGCCGCCGATCGATCGTCCCTCGACCACGAAACGCACCGTGGCGGCGGGGAGGGCTCGCGGCAACCCGAACCAGTTCGGCCGCGTGACCCGGAATCGGAAGCGGATCGACTCGCCGGGCAGCCCGATCGCGTCGAGCCCCTGGATCTTCACGCCGGAGTCGCCCGCAGGGTCCTTGCGGATCAATCCTACGGTCAGGCACAAAGCCAATACCGCCAGCAGGATGTAGGTCGTCTTGCGCATCGGGCGCTCCCGGGGGCCTCCGCGAGAATCCACGTTCGAGGAGTATCGGCAAGCCCGGACGCTCGACTTGACCGGCGGGCCGGAACTCGGCCAAGGGAACCGGCGATTCCAGCGGGGTGATCCCGGCTTGGAGCGCCCCGAGAACCGCACCCGACCCGGTTTGCGCGATCGGCCTCGGAACCTATAATCCGCGCATTCTCACCCCACCGGCCGCGCGCCCGAACACCCGATCCAGACCCGAGACCCGGAGGTCAGACCGTTGGCGAAAGTGAATGAAGTCCGTCGTGGAAACATGGTTCTGCTCGACGGTGACCTGTACATCGTGACCGACACCTCGCACGTGAAGCCCGGCAAGGGCCCCGCCTACGTGCAGATGAAGATCAAGAACTTCAAGCTCGGCACGACGACGAGCAAACGGTTCGGGTCGAACGACAACATCGAGACGGCGTTCGTCGCGCGACGCAAGTGCGAGTACCTCTATCCCGAGGCTGACGGCTACGTGTTCATGGACATGGAGAACTACGACCAGTTCACGATCCCGGGCGACATCCTCGACGACTCGATGAAGTTCTTGAAGCACAACAGCGAGATCCAGGTCATCGTGTACGACGAGCTGCCGATCGGTGTCGAGCCGCCGTCGTCGGTCGTGCTGGAAGTGACCGAGACGTCGCCCGGTGAGAAGGGCGACTCGGTGACGAACGTCTTCAAGGAAGCCGTCCTCGAGACGGGACTCAAGACGAAGGTCCCGATGTTCATCAACCAAGGCGAACACGTGCGCGTCGACACGGATTCGGGCGCGTTCCAAGAGCGCGTCAAGGTCTGATCCGCGACGCGGATCGAGTGCGAGCGGCCGGGGCGCGCGGGGCGGCCGTAGACACGATTCAAGCGGAACGCGAGTGCCCGGCGAACGGCGTGCGTGCGCGGACCGCACCGGGTTCCACCGCATGAGTACGCAGACTCGATACGTCACGACGGCGCACGAGGGATGGCCGGTCGAGCAGTTCCTCGTGGCCGAGCTTCCCGATCTCCCTCGCGAGACGATCCGGCGCATGCTGCGCGCCGGCGACATCCGCATCGATCGCGAGACCGCGTGGCTCGGTCGGCGTCTGCGTTCCGGGGAACGCGTCGTCGTGCCGTCGGCCGACGTCGAACCCGAGGTCGCGCCGATCCCGATCTTGCTCGAAGACGACGCAGTGCTCGTCGTCGACAAGCCCGCGGGAACGCCCGTGATTCCCGATCGCATGTTGAAGCATCCGAGTCTTATCGAGCGGATGCGCGAAGCGGCGGGCGAAGACGAGTCGCGCTACGTCGTGCATCGGATCGACATGGAGGCGAGCGGCGTCGTCGTGCTCGCGAAGACGGCCGATGCGCATCGCGAGCTCAGCCGACAGTTCGAGAAGCGCGAGGTCGAGAAGCGTTACCTCGCGATCGTTTCGGGCGAGCCCGATCTCGACGAGGACGTCATCGAGCTGCCGATCGGGCACGATCCGCGCAACCGCATGCGCATGCGCACGGATCGGCGCGAGGGGAAGCTGTCGTGCACTCGGTATCGCGTCGTGGAGCGCTTTCGCGATCACGCGCTCGTCGAGGCGCGGCCCGAGACGGGGCGCACGCACCAGATCCGCGTGCATCTGGCGGGGATCGGTCATCCGCTCGCCGTCGACAAGGTGTACGGCAGTCTCGATCGGATCCGCCTGTCGGACATCAAGCCCGGCTATCGACGCAAGAAGCGCGAAATCGAGAGCGCGCTGATCGACCGGCTCACGCTGCACGCGCGCGAGCTCGGGTTCCGGCATCCCGTGAGCGGGGAGTCCGTGACCGTCGGCGTCGACGTACCCGACGACTTCGCGCTCACGCTCAAGATGCTGCGCAAGTTTCGGCCGCCGAGAACGGACGAGGACGCATGAACTTCGCGAAGCTGTTCGACCGCAAGCCGCTCATCGGCATGGTGCATCTGATGCCGCTTCCGGGGAGCCCGGGCTTCGACGCTGACGCGGGCATTGCTGCCGTCGTCGAGCGTGCCGCGGCCGACATGACGGCGCTGCAAGACGGCGGGCTCGACGCGATCATGGTCGAGAATTTCGGCGACACGCCGTTCTGGCCCGAGCGCGTGCCGTCCGAGACCGTCGCGGCGATGACGTGGGTGATCGCGAAAGCCGCCAAGAAGCTGCGCGTGCCGCTCGGCGTCAACGTGCTGCGCAACGACGTCGCGAG
>JAUIME010000448.1 GCA_030433195.1 bacterium | reverse complement strand
GGCGCTGCAGTCGAACGTTCGCAAGGGGACGCACTATCACCTGCTCGACCGCCTGCTCGTCGCGAGCCTCATCGAGGCTCGCTCGTGCGAGCGTTTCGAGCGGCTCGCGGCCGCCGCGTCCGACTCGGAGCTCGCCGACCTCTACGGAGGGTTGTACGCGTCCGAACGCGGACACCACAAGACGTTCTTGAACTTCGCGCGCCGCGAGTTCGGGGCCGACGTCGCCGAGGCGCGGTGGTCGGAGATGCTCGACGACGAGGCCGCGATGTTGCCCGCGCTGCCGTTCGCGCCGACGCTGCACAGCGGCGTCGCGGGGCTTTGAGAAAGCCCTTCGGAGGGCCTGGCCGGTCTTCCGATAGGAGAACATCGTGAAGATCTCCTACCCCCTCGCCATTCTGTCGGATACGCACATCGGTCACACCGCGAGCCGCGTCCGTTCGGCCGGCCAGCTCGAGGGGCTCGTGCGCGGAGTATCGACCGTCGTCTTCAACGGCGATTCGGTCGAGATGCTCTGGCGCCCGAACCGGCCGCAAGCGCGCGAACAGTTGCGCCGTCTCGTCGGCGTGTGCCGTCGCGCGGGGGCGCGTCCGATCTTCGTGAACGGCAACCACGATCCCTTCGTCTCGACGATCAACCACCTCGACCTCGCGGGCGGATCCGTGCTCGCTACGCACGGCGACATCCTGTTCCACGAAGTGGCGCCGTGGAGTCGCGACGCCGACGTGGTCGGGCCGCAGCGCCAGCACCTGTTGGAGTCGATGGGCGGCGACGCGCTGACCGATTTCGAGCGTCAACTGCTCGCCACGAAATGGGCGTCGTTGGCGCTCGAGATGCGCGAGCCTTGTTCGCCGGGCGGACTGCTTCCCACGGTCCGCATGGCGCTGCGCGAAACGTGGCCGCCGTGGCGCGTGCTGCGGATCGTGCGCTTCTGGATGCAGACTCCGGAGCGCGCGGCCGGACTCGCGCGCATGTTCCGCCCGGACGCTCGCTTCGTCGTGATCGGGCACACGCATCACCCGGGTGTCTGGGAGCACGACGGACGTGTCGTCGTGAACACGGGAGCGTACCTGCCGTTCTCGTCGCGCTTGGCCGTGCGAGTGGAGCCGGGCGAGCTGCGCGTGCATCGCGTCGCGTGCCGACACGGGCGTTTCGATTGGGGGCGCCTCGTGCGTCGTTTCGAGCTGCCGGCGTTTCCGGAGCAGTCGGTCGTCGAGCCGCGTCTACAGAGCGACAAGCGGGTTCGGCGGCTCGACCGTGCGGGGCGGCGCGACGGCTCGCGAGGCCGTGCCGTCGGTCAGTCGACGGGGCGGTAGACGAGGCGAACGCCGACCCACGGCAGCTTCGCGCCGGCGGGCGCGACACCGAGGTCGCCGAGACGGAACGCGAGGGGGCGGTCCGTGCGTAGCGGGCCGCCGCGGTAGAAGCGCTGTCCGGGCTGCGCCTCGTCGAGATCACGCACCCACTCGGACGCGCCGCTTCGAAGGCCGCGCACCCCGAACGGGCTCTCGTCTTCGAGCGGCCCTTCGCTCGCGAAGTGCGGCGGCGCTTCGGCGACGCGTCGCGATTCGGGCGCGACGATCGCGAGCGGCGGAACGAACCCCGCTGCCGACTCGGGTTCGGGAATTGGCGAGGCCGCGCGCGTCCATTCGGCTTGCGTCGGCAAGTCGACGCGATACGAAGCTCCCTCGGCTTCGAGCTCGCGGTTGCGCCGCGCGAGCACCTCTTGCACGTCCATGAACGACACTCCCGAAACGGGCGCGCTCGCGGCGTCGTCGGCTGCGGGAATCCTGAGTTCTTCGGGCGCGTGGCGATTCCATTCGGCGAGCGTCATCTCGTGGCGGGCCATCCAGAAACCCTTCGCGGCCGGGCTCGCATCGGTCGGATCGAGCGGCGGCGCGATCCAAACCGCATTCTCGGGAGCTTCGTGCGACGGCGCGAGCCGCGCGAGGTCGAGCGTCGGTCGACTGTCGCGCGTCACGTCGAAGACGATGCGACGTTCGTGCGCGAACGGCGAGCGGACGACGAGCAGATAGCGACCGGGGTCGACGAGTCGTTCGTCCTCGCCGGATGCGAGGCGAGCGGTCGGTTCGCAGTAGAGCGGCACGGCCGTCGGCTCGGCCGGGATCGACGCCGCGTCACGAGGGATCTCGGCTTCGAAGTCCTCGACCGCGTCCGGCTCGTCGCCGTTACTCGGTTCGGCAGACGACCGACGGATCGCGACCGGGACCGGCGCCCCGGAGGCGCGCGCGTCGGGTCGGGTCGCGAGCAGCGTCGCTAAGGCACGGACGGTCGCTTCGCGGCTTTCGCCGGCGTCCAGTCCGAGCGCCGCCGCCGTCGCGGGCGTGGGGAAGATCAAGTCGCCGGACGTGAGCCGCAAGGGGGTGTCTCCGTCGATCGTGACGGGCTCGGTCACGACGAGGCAGGCGTCCCCGACGAACGCGTGCGGTCCGCGCGGCTCGAACCCCGGGCGCAACGAACCCGACGTCGGTACCGGAACGAGGCGGTCCGCGGGTGCGAACGGACTCACGACCCGGTGCGGGAGATAGCGGAACAAATACGCCTCTTCGTCGGGACGCGAGCGGACGGTGAGGGTCGCTTGTCCGATCAGTCGGCGCAGAGCTTCGCCCGTGTCGTCGTAGCGTTCGGCGATGCGGCGATGTCCCTCGGCTTCGAACGTCGCGTGTCGCGACACGGCTTCGGCGTAGGCGAGTGCGGCGGCTCGCGCGTGCAGTGAGCGGATCGAGTCGTCGTCTTCTCGGCCGGCTTTGTAGGCGTAGCGATCGGCCGCCGCGAGCGTGTTCATGATTTCGAAGCGGCGATCACGGAACGTCTCGCGAAGTGTCGTTTCGCGTTCGAGGGCGTCGCGCAGCGCGCGCGCGTCTTCGCTCGAGGCGAGTCCGCCGCGCCAAACGTGCCGGAGATCGTCGATGCGAGCGCGGACCGTTCCGAGCTCGTCGACACACCCCTCGACGTCGTCGAGCACCTCGCGCGCGAGTCCGGTCGCGAGGCTCGAGCGCAGGAGCAGGATCGTCGAGTCGACGCGTTCGCGCTCGCGCTCCGCGAAGCCGCGTCGCAGGTCACGCAGCTCGGCCGCGTACTCCTGCGCCGCTCCGAGATCGCCGGTCGACGTCGCTTCGATCGCGCGCCTCGCCGCACCGCCGGCGCGGAAGCGCTCGATCGTCTTGTGAGTGACGAACCCGAGCGTGAACGCGAACGCCGCGAGGAGCGGGATGCCGATCGCGGCCGTCGACCATCGATGCCTTCGCATGACGAGCCAGATGCCGCGGAAGACTCCGCCGGGCGCAGCCGAGATCGGGCGCGAATCGAGGAAGGCGCGCAGGTCTTGAGCGAGCGCGTCCATCGTCGAATAGCGTCGCTCGGGCGACGGCTCCATCGCCTTGCGACAGATGCGCGCGAGATCGCGTGGGGCCTTGCCGCGCAAGGCTCGTTGAATGTCCGGAGCCCCGCGCAGCATCGCGTCGAGCAACTCGGGTACGGTGTCGGCGCGGTAGGGTGGGAACCCCGTGAGCGTTTCGAAGAGCGTCGCCCCGAGCGAGAAGATGTCCGACCGCGCGCTCGCGTGCGACACCCCGGAGCGGATGATCTCGGGCGCCGCGTACGTCGCGCGTCCGACATAGTCGGCTCCGCGGCTCATGCCGTGCATCTCGATGACCGAGGAGATCCCGAAGTTGAGCATTTTCGGGCGGGCGCGTTCGGTCAGGAAGACGTTGTCGGGATCGATGTCGCCGTGGAAGACGCCGCGTCCGTGGGCGTAGGCGAGGCCCTCGGCGAGCTCGGCGAACAGGCGCGCGATCGCGCGGATCCACGTTCGTTCGCGCATCTCCACGTCGAGCTGGCTCGCTTCGGCGAGCGCGTTGGCGAAGTCGTCCGCCGATCGGTTCTGAGGCGCGATGCTGCCGAGGCGCTGCAGCGTGTCCGAGAGCGAAGCTCCGTGGATGCGGTCGGTCGCGTAGTACACGACCCCGTTCTCTTCGCCCGACGTGAGTACCGAGGCGATCGCCGAATGGCGCAAGAGCTCGAGCTTGCGCGAGAGTCCCCGGAAGCGTGCGAGCCGCGTCTCGTCCGCTCCGACGTTCTCGGGCAGGACTTTCAGCGCGACCGAGCGACCGAGCGACACTTGGTTCGCGAGGTAGGTGACCCCGGTCGCGTCGCGGTGGAGCTCCATGAGGATGGCGAACTCACGCAGCTCGGGAAACGCGTCGTCGGCGTCGCCTTCGGTCGAAGAAGGAGAGGCGTGACCGAGGGCGGCCTCGACACGCGCTTCGACTTCGGCGCGCAGCATCGCGTTCGCATGTTCGCCGAGGATCGACTCGAGGCGCACGTTCTCGCCGCGCAGCCGCCGCAGCACGACCTCTTCGACGAGCGGAGCGATCGTGTCCTCGCCGACGGGTCGCGGATGGTCCTCGGTACGCTCGGCGGTCATGATGCGGTTCCTTCGGAGACGATGGCAGTGCGACGGATGAGGCGTCCGATCGTGAGTCCTTGCACGACGATCGAGAAGACGACGATCGCGTACGTCGCCGTGAGGACGACTTCGCGCCCTTGGAACTCCGGAAGCGACAGAGCGAGCGCGACCGAGATCCCGCCTTTCAAGCCGCCCCAGGTGAGGATCCGGACCGTTCCGGGCGTGAACTCGTGACGCAACAAGCGCAGTCCGGTGATGGGGCCGGCGACGCTCGCGAGGCGCGCGGCGAGCGCGAGCGGAATCGCGAGCAGCGCCGCGACGATCGCCGCGCCGGAGAACGGGATCGCGAGAACTTCGAGTCCGACGAGCAGGAACAGGATCGCGTTGAGCGCTTCGTCGATGAAGCTCCAGACGAGGTCGAGCGTGTCGCGCACGGGGGCCGACATGGCCGTCGAGCGTCCGTGGTTGCCGATGAACAAGCCGGCGACGACGCAAGCGAGCGGCGCCGAAGCGTGGAACCGGAATGCGACGAACGTGACGCCCATCACGAGGGCCATCGAGAGGAGT
>JAUIME010000447.1 GCA_030433195.1 bacterium | reverse complement strand
GGGCGCGGCCTCGGCCGATCCGCGTGGGTGCTTGCGCCGACGAGACTTCCGAGCCGAGCGGATTTCTGCGAGAATCGACGCGAGAGCGCGCTGAGGCTCGCTGCCGCGATTTTCTCCGGATTTTGCGTCGACCGTGGCAGCGCGTCGTGACGCGTACGGGACGTGCGGTACCCTGAATCGCGGTGCCGTCCCCCACAGTCCGACTGTCGCCGGAGCAAGTCGACCATGCGCTACGCCCTTCGTCATCGAAGTCTCCCTCGGACGACCGTGAGGGTTCGCTCGGCGGATACGGTCGCGAGCGAACTCCACCCGATCTCGCGCCGCTCCAGCACCGCGTCGGGGGCCCGCCCCTGGCCTGCGCGTTCATTCGCTCGTCTCGTGCTCTGCGGATGGCTGACGATCGCGGGCGGGCTGCTCGCCGAGGCCGGCGAGAACACCCCGACGCCCGGTTCGATCTCGGTCTCGCGCAACGGGTTCGTGTACCGTTATGCCGTGAAGCCGAACGGCCTCCCCGAAACCGCGGCCTTCACACGGGCGGTGGCCGGTCGTTTCAACGAGGATCCCCGCGTGGACGTCGCGGTACTGCGCGACGACGCTCCGCTGCTGTTCGTGAACCCCTCGCAGTGGGACGCCGCCCTGCGCCTGCCGACCTCGGCGCGCGATCTCGCCCGCTACGCGGACACCGGGACGCACGGGTTCGACGAGTTGCTCGCCGTCGGTCCGGACGGTCTGCGCGGTTGGACGCGCCGATCCGATTCGGACAGTTACGACGTGCGCTCGATCGGACGCGATTCGATCTGGAGAGCCGTCGGTCGTTTGTACGTCGCCGAGATCGACGGTCTGCACGGCCCCGACATCATCGGGCTCGGTGTCGACGGATCGCACTTGGTGATTCTCCGCGCGTCGGAGACCGGATTCGAGAACGAAACGGTCGTCCCGCTCGCGGCGCCCGCGACGAGCGTCGTCGTGGCGTGGTTGCGACCGAGCGAGCTGCCTTGGTTCGTGACGACCGGTCCGACCGGCCTCCAGGTCTACCGCGGAAACGGCGATCTCATGGCGAGCTTTCCCGACGCGGTCGATGGATGGATCGATCGCTTCCGGATCACGCCCGTGGAACAGGCCGTGGTCTGGATCGGGAAGAACGAGCAAGGAATCGACGAGCTGCGGGTCCTTCGCGATACGGATCTCGACGGCCCGCTGGCCTTCGGTCCCGTCGATGTCGGCGGCGCCGCGATGGGCGATCTCGACCTCGACGGCGACGATGACCTCGTCATCGCGCGCGGCGACGAGAACGGACTCCTTTGGATCGAGAACGACAGCGGGACCCTCCAGGGTACCGGCATCCGGCGTCACTGGAACGGAGCCGAGATCCCGTTCGCCGAATCCGCCGCTGTGCCTGTACTCGCGGATCTCGACGGAGACCGCGACTTGGACGTGTTCTTCCCGATTCAGGGAGTCGAGGAGATCGTCGTCGTTCGCAACACGCGGCGGAACGCCTGGGCCGAAGCCCCCCGCCTCGCCGGCCCCGTTCTTTTCAACTTGCTCAGCAGCTCACCGCAGGGGCAAGTGCTCCAGGGCATCTTGCAGATCCAACTGCGTGACGGCGCCTTCGTCCCCGACGGCGCGACGCACGTCGAACTCGTCATCTGGAAGAAACCCGACTTGATGACGCCGACGAACTCGACGCCGAAGCCGGAGCATCGCTTCCGATTCGAAGTCGGAGAGCGCTATCGCACGGGCCCGATCGTGCTCGCGAATCCCGAGTCGAGCGTGTACTTCTGGTCGCAGCAGTATGTCCGGCTCGATCCGCTGACGCACAAACGCCTCGAGATGTACCCGCCGCTCAACTATGCGTTCACGGTCGAATGGGATGTCGAGAGCGAGCTCATCGAGTGGCTGATCGAAGAGAACTCGGGGTTCGTGTACAAGACGACCGAGCCCGATCCGGCGCTGCAGACCGGACCGCCTCAAAACGAGACCGTGAGCACGATCGTCAAGATCGATCCGCTCATCAGCTACGACGACGACGAAGAACCCGAAGACGACTTCGACTTCTGATTCGCGCGCCGTCGGCGCCGTCGCATCGCTGCGCCAGTGGCGACGAACGCGAGAGCGAGCACCACGACCCCGGCGAGTATCACGATCGTGCGCGAAGGTCGTGCCGAGGGCGTAGCGTCGGGTGCCGGGTTGCCATCCGAGTCGGTGGATGCGGACACGCGGTCGCGATCGTCTGCGGGGGGTGTGCCGGCCGCGAACACGCTGCGATGCGGGAGCCCGTGCGCGTGCAAGAGCGCGAAGTAGAACGGGTCCGCGAACTCCGCGCGCCGGGCCACGCGATCGCGGGCTTCTCGCAGCGCCTCGGCCGGACTCGCTCCCATGGCGAGTCGCTCGTGCAACACCGCAGAGATCCGAAGCGTGGCGTCGTAGGCGAGCTCGGCAACCGGGAGCACGACAGTATCGGCCCCCGCGGCGAGGAAAGTCCCGCCGAGATGCGACGAGCTTCCGTCGCCCCATCGCGCCGGGCCTCGACCCGTACCGCACGCCGTCAGCAGTACCAAAGGCGGTGCCGCGAGCGGATCCAGGTCGGATGCCCACGCGATGCCGTCCGCACGATCGTCCTCGGGGGCCAACACGAGTCCTGCGGTGCGCTCCTTCGTGTAGTCGTGGATCCCGTGCACGAGGAAGTGCACCAACGGCGTGCTTTCGATCGCGTCGGTCGTTCGGGTCAGCGTCGCGTCGTCACCGACGAGGAGTTCGACCGCGTCGGTCGAATACGGCGCGGTCAGCAGTGCGCGTTGTTCCGCTTCGAACGGCAGCGGCGGAAGGTGCGACAGCGATGGATCGCCGACGCTCGGTGCCGCGACGATCAACGCCCGGGGCGCAGGGCGCGTCGTCTCGCCGGCGTCACGAGCATCGGCCCGGTTGCCGAGCGTCGTCGCGACGTCGGGGGACGGTGTGTACCCGAGCGCGATCGTCGAGCCCAGCCACTCGCCATCGCGCACGAGTGCCTCGAACGGGAGGTAGCCGAGCAGGTCCGACGCCGCGATCGTGACGCGCTCGAGGCGCGCGAGTCGCTCGCGCATCGACGGTTCGAAGAGCGCGTCGAACAGCCGGGCCCCCTGCTCTCGCAGACGATCGAGTCGTTGCTCCGCGCGTGAGGGTGTCGACGAAGGGAAGGCGCATGCGTTCGAGTTCGGGACGCGACGGCGCGCGCGCGTGCGCGACACCCTCGCCGTCGATCCAGAAGACGTGGGTGACCTCGATCGCGGGCAAGAACAATACGATCGGCGGGTCGTCGTCGGAGGCGATCGGAAACTCGCCACGATGGTGATCCGGCTCCACCCCGAGGCGCCTCGCGAGAGTGCTCGCCCGAAGACCCGCGAGCACCGGTTCGAGCGCGCGCTCCTCGTCGGTCGGGTCCAACTCGAGCGTCGTGTCAATCAACACGCTCAGCACGAAACGCACCGTCTCGTAGTGGAGCAGCCCTGCCCCGCCTTGGCGCAATCTCAACTCGTACCACTCGTCGAGGACCGCGTCGTACGCTTGGACGAGGGAGTCGAAGCCCGTGCGCAGCGCGGCCGACTGGCGCTCCAACCGAGTCCGGTCGTCCGGATCCGAGTCCGGTCGGCGCTTCAGGATCAAGAGCGTCTCGAGGGCATCTCGAAACGCCTGGTCGAGGCGCGACGGGGCCGGACGTTCGCGGATGCGCGCCAGCCATCGTTCGGCTTCGTCGAACTCGTCGCGCTCGAGGTGCGTCTGCACGAGGCGAAGCTCGGCGTTGGTTCGCTCGGTGGCTACGGCCGGATCGGAGTCCGAGGCCACCGACTGTAGAACCTCCACGGCTCGGAGGTCGCGATCGGGATCGGCACGCTCGAGCGAGGCGAGCGCGACCCCGAGACGCACTCGGAGTGCGGCACGCTCGGAGGGAAGCGAATCGAGGCTGCCTCCTTCGAGCAGCGGCTCGAGATCCGCGACGACCTCTTCGAACCGTTCGGCTGCCAAGAACAAGTTCATGCGGTGGATGCGAGCGCGCTCCCGGAGCGCGGCCCGCTCGTCGGAAACGTCGCGCATCACCCTCCACTCGCGTTCGCACCACGTCGCGCACTGGTCGATGAGGCCCATCGAGAGAAAGACCTCGCCGCGAAAACCCGCCAAGCGTGCTCGCAGCAGCTCGACCTGCGGATGCGTGAGCGGGAGGGCCGCCTCCGCTTCTTCGAGACGACGAAGCGCTTCGTCCCAGTTGCCGATGAAGTTCTCGACCTGGGCGAGCGCGCTGGCGATGTCGGTACGACGAGGGGCGTCGGCGGGGAGCACGTCGAGCGCGCGGATCAACCACGGCCGGGCGAGAGCCACATCGCCGGCGTCGATCGCCGCGTTGGCGAGCTCGACCGCGGCGCGGCCCGCGGACGACCAGCTCGCGACGACGGTCGCCGCATGAAATGCTCGCGCGCGGTGTTCGAAACGTTCGCGGGGACGCTCGCCCGAACGTCGCAGGGAATCCGCGAGGGCCGACGCCCCGAAGTAGACACTCAGGGCTTCGCCACGCCGCTGGGGATCGAGTTCGGCCTCGTCGCTCGCAGCATCCGCCGAGGGCGCCGCGTCGACCGCCTCTTGGACTTCGGCAACGAGTGCGGCGAGCTCGGCCTCGACGTCTTGCCCGGCCTCGAGACGATTCGCCAGCACGCGGATCCTCTCGTATCGGATCCGGGTGGGTGATTTCTCGGACGCGCTCGACGGCGTCTCGGACTGAGGACTCGCCGCTCCCAGCATCGATTCGACGAGGAAACCGGGCCAGATCAGAACCACGACCACGGCCGCCGCGACGAGGCGCCGTCCGAAGAGGCCGGGACGACTCACTCGCCGCGAAGCGAGAACACGACGGTTTCCGAGACGACGATTCTCTGTGCGCTGGCGTCGAACGCGTGCACTTCCCAACACATCACACCCTTCCATCCCGAGCGCTCGTCCTTGCCGGGTTTCCACGTGGTCGTGTCGAGTTGTG
>JAUIME010000446.1 GCA_030433195.1 bacterium | reverse complement strand
GTCCGACGAGGGAGTCCCGGTCGTCGAGACGGCTCGCGCGACCCTCGAAGCACGCGTCGACGAGGCACATCCCCTGCTGGCGCTCTGCAACGCGACGCTCGGACTCGGATATCGTCGCCTGGACCGTTGGCAAGAGAGCTACGAATCGTTCGCCCGCGCCACGGAGATCCGTCGCCGGATCTTCGGAATCGGGGGACCCGAGACGCTGATCACGGAGGCGCAGCTCGGACTCGCGCTCGTCCACCTCGGTCGATTCGACGAAGCTCGCGAGATCCTCGGCGCCGCGAGACGGCGTGCCCCACGCGCCTTCCCCCCGGGTCACTGGGTGCACGGGAGCATCGACTTCGCGTTCGGTGAGTGCCTCCGTCAGCTCGAGGAATTCGATGACGCCGAGACCCTGCTCTTGAACGCGCACCGCATCCTCGCGGCTGCCGAAGGCGTCGAACAAGACGAAGCGCGGACGGTCGCGACGTCCCTCGTCCTTCTCTACGAAGCGTGGGGCCGTCCCGACGACGTCGCCTCTTGGAGCGAACGCGCCGCGGAGTGACGACCGCGAGGCACGGTCGACTTCTTCACACCCGCGAGGACGATCAGTCGACGACGATCGTGATCGCGTTGGTCACGCTGGCCGCGACGTCGCCGGCCGAGCCCGAGTCGAGGATCAGCCCCTGAAGCGTGACGATCGCCCGCCGGTCGGATCCGTCGGGCGCATCGACGACGACGCAGGGCGCCGGGATCGACGGGTAGTCGGGCTTCCCGAGGCGGTCCTGATGTCCGAGGTTGTTCCAGACCTTGCGCGGCACGGCACCGTCGAGCGGCGTCGCGAAACACATCGGACCGATCCCGGCAGGCTGCGGGAATGAGGCGTCGGCATCGGGCGTATCGGCTTCGAGGTACAGCGTGAACCGAGCTTCGCTCGGGCCAGCGGGCGGCATCGTCATCGCGAGCGTGAGCGGCTCTCCCACGGTGAGCGCGACGGTCCGCTCGGGTCCTCCCGCGGTGCCGTTCACGAACAACACGTCGGCGGCGGTTCCTCGACCGAGATCGACGGTCCCGGCCATGCACGGCACGCCCGCGGGCGGAACGTACGTCAACACCAGCGTCGGCCGGTTGCCCGGCGTCAGGTTCTCGTGCGAGTCGAAGCGCTTGGTCGACACGCCGTCGAAATCCTCGTCGCCGAGCAGCATCCAACCATGGTTCTCGAGCGACCCGTCGACCCACGCACGGACGTCACTCACCAAAGTCTCCGATGCGAACTCGTAGAAGTTCGTGTTCTTGATGCGCTGCAAGTGCGTCGGCTCGACGACGAAATCACCCCCGAGGCGATCCCACAACAGATCGGGATACGAACGATGCTTCCACGTCACGTCGCCCTCGAGCGAATCCGCGCCCGCGCCCTCGCCACTCGTCGGGCGCGAAGTTCCCTCCGTCCACGACGCGAGGCAGCGATGGATCGACACGTCACGCCATCCCACTTGAGTTCGTGAGAGTCGCAACCGCAGCGTCGCACTCTCGAGCACGGCGCCTTCGGGAATCGCCGACTCGACGTCGAAGTGCATCAGCGTGCGGCGGCGGCCTTCGTTCGCGTTGCGACCCACGAAGCAATGACGCCCCGCCCCGTTCGCCTTGTTTCCGAGCGGGCGCTCGACGAGCGTCGCGTCCCGATCGGCGACGACCTCGACGGTGACGGGTTCCTGGGCGAGCGTCACGACGGCGAGCGAAGCGAAACCGAGCGTCGCGACGAAGAACACGAGAACGCGGCGCGAGGCACGGCGCGCAGGCGTCGGAGCGGAGAGCGATCGCATCGAAGAATCCTCCAAGCCAGGGAGTCGAGCGGAAGGCATCCGAACGAGCGCCTCCGAGATCGGCGCGGTGTTCGAACGATTCGAGGTGAGGAGAGACGGGCGGAACGCCACGCGCGATGCGCTACGCTCGAGGGAGGACGGACGCGCCGTCCGCGACGGACGTGCCTCGTCCCGGGCGGGACGGGGCTCCTCGCTCCCTGCCTTACTTATGGCGCAGGGGAAGGCGCGCTTGATCGGCAAGCCCTCTCAATCTGGCGGTCATTCTCGTTTCGAGGTGAGAATCGAAGAGGATGTCAGAAGCCGCAGCACCCCGGCAAGGCCTGCAAGCACCCCATCCAGAACGACTTGAGGCTCATCGATCACGAATGGCACGGGCGATGCGATACCGGATCTCACGTTCTTTGAAAGACCAGAATCACAAGACCGAAACCACCTCTCGAGTGCATGGGTACGGCCGCCAAACGGGAGCAGCGGAGCCTCGGCGCGATCCGACGAATCGTCGTGTCGCCGAGACCGCTCGCCGAAACGCCATCCATGGCACTGAGGATCGAACGAGCCGCCAGGCGCCCTTCCCTACGGGGTAAAAAGAAGCACCAAGGGGTACCGAAGGAAGGCCTAGCGCCGGCAGCTCGTTGGCAAAACACCCTGCGCATGATGGGGATCCGGGTCTCACGAGGGACATCTCTCGTACCCGGGAGATTTTGAATGCGCAGAGGTGGACGGCGCCGAGCGATGACGGGCTCACCGATCGCTTCGCGCCCCGGTTCGAGCCGCTCGTCTCTTACGCATCGGACGTGCGGCGCGAACGGCTGCCGGCACTCGAGAGGGGGCTCCTTCTCGGAAGCCCGGCGCCATCGAGGCGACTCGATGACGTCGGGCTTTTTTCGTTGGAGTCGTGCGCGCGAATCGCGTCGATCAGCGCGGCGTGAGGCGCACTTCGTACGTCTGACGCGCGACCTGCGGAAGATCGCCGAGCACGCCTTCGAAAGGAAGGTAACCGTCCTTTTCGACGACGATCGCGTCGCCCTTGCCCAGATCGACCTCGATGTCGGCCGGCGTGTACAGCATGAGCTTGCGCCCCGGGATCGTGAGCTTCGCGTTGGACGGAATCGACACGATGCGCAAAACGTGGGGCTTGTTCTGGCGTCCGTGCGAGTTCTTGTAGGTGTTGCAGCCCGTCAGCAAGACGGCCGCGACGAGCGCGAGTCCGCCGATCCGGGCCAACTGGGAAAGACCGCGCATCGCGTTCGGTCGTCGGGTTCTCATGGTCGCTCTCCTTGTCGGATTGTTTCGTCGAGGTTCGGATTCTGATTCGGCCGCGCGCGACGTCAGGCGTCGGGCGGCATGACCCTTCCGTCGGCCGGATCCGACGTCAACGGGGTCGAACCCGCGCTCACGGTCGGAGCCTGCCACACGACGTAGGTGTTCGTTCCGCGCCGCACCCGCACGTCGACCGAGCACGCCTTGCCATCGGGTCGATCGGCGCTCGCGGCGCGCAGCGTCACGGTGTGGACGCCCTCGGGCACTTCGATGCGCGCGGCTTGGAACGTCGCGGGAAGAAGCGCCCAACAGCGAAGATCCGCGCGTTCTTGCGCGGTCCAGATGTTGCCGATGACATCGATGCCGAGGCCGATGAGTTGCTCCTCGGGCTTGGCGTGACCCACGAGAGCCTTGGCTCCCTCGGTCACACCGAGCTTGAAGACGCGGCGCAAGACGGCACGCGCCACGATCCAGTCGTGCAGCACGTCGAACTGCTGCGTCGCCACGTCTTCCACGTCGGTCACCACGACGGTCTCCGCCGACGGCTTCCCGTTCACGTCGACGAAAACTCGCGCGGGGTTGTTCGTGTGATACTCGAGTGCGGGGATCTTCACGCTCTGCAAGTTCGGGATCGTGAACTGATTGCGGATCACGGCCAAGACGACCTGCGCGATTTGCATCGCTTCGGTCGACACTTGCTCGGGGACCTCCACCTTGTACGGAGCCCGTCCGAGCAGCGCGATGACGTGGATGACGCCGTTGCCCTCGCCGGCGTGACGTCCGTTCGAGACGCGCTCGATGTCTTCCGCGGCGAACGGGTACGCGGGCTCGAGATCCGCGAGCTTGCGGTACTCGCGCTCGGCGACGTCGACATCGAGCGGCCGGTCTTCGTGCAGGATCGCGCGCAAGTACGCTCCGAAGCCGACGAGCTTGTACCCCTTCTTGGGTTTCGCGCCGTCGTCGTCCTGGAACGCGTCGATGATCTCTTGCTGGCGCTCGAGGACCTGGTTGGCGAACGCGTCGGCATCGCCGCCGCCCGCCATCAAATCCGCGATCGAGAGCATGGCGCGCACGAGGACTTGCTCGTAGTCTTCGCCCGGGTACGCGAGCTGTGTGTCCGACTCGAGCGTCGCACTGAACCAGCTGCCGTAGTCTTCGGACGCGAGCTCGTCCATGCGATCACGCGCTTGGCGCATCGCCGAGACGGCGGCCTCCGGTCGCGCGAGCGCGAGCTCCGTCACGCCGCGATTCAGAGCGTAGACGTGCCGATTGAACGGCTTCTTGTCTTCGAGCTCTTGCAGACGGTCGTTCGCGGACGCGAACCGCCCCGCGGCGTAGTCGTCTTGGACGTCCGCCAAGAAGCGGTTCGGCCCCGAACAGCCCGCGACGAAGACCGCCGCAACGACGAGCCCCACTCTCGCGCACCGAGCCGCGAAGCGAGGCGGGCGCGTCATTTCGTGTAGGCCTTGCGGATTCGCGCGGACTCCTTGTCGAAGTCACCCGTTTCGACGTCGACGAGCTCGAGCGTCAGCATGTAGTCGCGCTGCTTCACGGAATCGCCGACCGTCGTTCCGGACGTGAGCTTCGAAAACAGCATGTATTCGACAGGGTTCCCGTTGGCTTCGAGCACTTCGATGAATTGGCGACGGTTCTTCGGCAAGAAGAGGTCGTCACGCGACAAGCCCGTTTCGCGCAGGCCGGCGTCGACGAATCGCTTGCTGACCGAACGGTAGCGCTGCGACGTCTCGATCGACGTGTCGATGAGTTCGTAGATCTGCTCGCGCAGGTCACCGAGGTCTTCGGCACTCTTGTTCTCGACGCCCATGTAGGCGACGCGGATCGACTCGCCCTGGTTCGACGCGCTCTGACGATCGAGCAGCTTGGTGACGGCTTCTTCGATGAGGCGATCGTAGGTCGCGCTGCCGGCCGCCTTCGAACCGAC
>JAUIME010000445.1 GCA_030433195.1 bacterium | reverse complement strand
GTGTTCGACAGCGAGATCGCGACGGGACGCTGGGTCTACGGCAGCGACCACTACCTCGCGCCCGACCGCGAGTTCGACTTCGACTCGGACTATCGGCAGGTCTCGAACCTGCCGCCGTTCACGCCGATCGTCGCTCGCGTGCGCAACATCGCTTGGTTCGAGGGCAAGGACTTCGACGAGGAAATCATCGAGGTCGAGATCGAGCCCTGAGGGTCCGCGATCCCTGTTCTCGACATCGAGGCGAGGGCACGGACTTCCGAACGATCATTCGCCGACCCGTCCGGCTGCGTCACCCGCGGCCGGACGGGACGGATCCCGCTTCCGCAAGTCTTCCCTGAGCCTGCTGCGGCCTTCGCGCCTTGCCAGCGCGCGGCGATCGGCCGCCGTCCCACCTCTCGCTCCGGCCCCTCGCAAACGTCTCCCGCGGTTGACACCGATTCTGACGTTTTGCTAACTCTAGCCGCTTTCGTGAACTCTCTCGCGAGCGAAACGAACGCGCGGCACGGAATCCTTCGGGACGGTAGCTTCGCCACCGCCGGATTCGTCGGCTCGCCTCCGCGCTTTCGCGGAGCGTCCCTGGAGGACCGTCTGTGGCCCGCGTTGCGCTGGTTTCCGATATCCACGCGAACATCGAAGCGTGCGATACCGTCCTGGCCGACATCGAAGCCAGAGGGATCGACGAGATCCTTTGCCTCGGTGACGTGATCGGGTACGGACCGAATCCGCGCGAGTGCCTCGAGAAGGCCTACTCGTTCCAGTTCTCGCTCCTCGGCAATCACGAAGAAGCCGTTCTCTACTACGCCGAGGACTTCAACGAGAAAGCGCGCCGCGCCATCGAGTGGACGAAGGAACAGCTCAACTCTCCGGATTACGACAAGGAGAGTAACTACCGCATCTGGAACTACCTCGACGGCATGGAGCGGCAACGCGTCTGGAACGACGTGCTGCTCGTACACGCCTCGCCGCGCAATCCCACCAAGGAGTATCTGTTGCCGCAGGACGTCCGGAATCCCGAGAAGCTCACGGGGATCTTCGACGCTCTCGATCAGAACGTCTGTTTCTGCGGCCACTCGCACGTGCCCGGCGTCTACACCGAAGATCTTTCGTTCCAGCCGGCGCGAGAGCTCGAAGGGGGGTACCGGCCCGACGATCGCAAGTGCGTGATCAACGTCGGCTCGGTGGGGCAACCGCGAGATGGTGATCCGCGCGCTTGCTACGTTCTCTTCGACGGGACCACCATCGAGTTCGTTCGGCTCGACTACGACTACCGGACGACGATGGAGAAGATCCGCGCGATCGACTCCCTACCCGATTTCCTCGCCGACCGGCTGGCCCGCGGGAAGTAACCACGCGAGACTCGAGATGGAACTGAAACGCCTCACCCTCGCCCTGATCGTCTGCTTCATCTTCGTGTTCAGCTACACGAAGCTGCTCGAGGTCATGAACCCGCCCGTCGAGCCGCCCGCGACCGAAGACGTCGAAGGCGGGGCGAACGACGAGACCCGATCGAACGAAACGGCGACCGAGGATCCGTCGCCGTCGCGCGAGACGGAACGCGACGAGAGCAGCGCCGACGAGGTTCCCGAGACGACGGTCGGCCCGCGCATCGTCGGCGAGGAAGCGCCGCCGATCCGCGTCGAGACCGATCGCTTCATCGCCGAGCTCACGAACCGCGGCGCCGTGCCGATCCGCGTGCTCGCGAAGGGACTCACGATCGAAGCGGGGCTCGATCCCGCGGTCGAAGAGAATCTCGTCGCGATCGTCGACACGTTCGAAGAGGGGCGTCGACCGTTCCTCTTCACGATGCCCGAAGCGACCTACGACCTCGCCGGACTCGACTGGGTGTATGCGGGCGAGTCGAGAGAGGGCGCGGAATCAGTCCATACGTTCGAGATCGCGCCCGGCGACGGCTTGCGCGTCGTCAAGAGGTTCCGGTTCGCAGACGGTCGCGATCACGTGATGATCGACGTCGAGGTTCATACCGAACACGAAGACGTCGCCGCGCAGCGTCGTACGTTCCACATGACCGGCCCGCAAGGAATTGTGTACGAAGGCGATCCGACGCGCGCCCAGGATCAGGCGTTTTCGCTCACGCTGCTGACCGGCCGAAGCGAGGTTCGCGCGGCCGATCCGAAGGCGATCCGCAAGAACGGCGGTACGCTCCAGTACGGTACCGACGTCGATTGGATGGCGGTCGTCAGCAAGTACTTCGCGGCGGTGCTCGATCCGATCGAGGCGCCGGGTCCCGTGGAGCAGGGCGTGGTCGAGGCGGTGCTCGATCCCGAGCTCTACGAGCTTCGGATGGCCGAGGGAACGCTGCCCGGCGACGCGGCGCGCGAGGGCGCGTCGACGAAGGTCGGCGTGCGCGTGGAGTACTTCGAACCGCTCGCCGCGGTCGGCCAGACCCTGCGTTGGGAGTTTCGCGCGTACCTCGGGCTCATGGATTCGTCGCATCTCGGACGCAACGGCGAGTACGCGGACTACGCGCCGATCCTCGCGCACACGAGCGCGCCGGTGTGCGGGATGGGTTGGCTCGTCAAGCCGATCGCGAGTCTGCTGCTCGCGGTCCTGAACCTGATCTACGCCGTCGTCGGCAACTACGGCGTCGCGATCATCTTGCTCACGTGCCTCATCAAGCTCGCGATGTTCCCGGCCACGCGTCACCAGCAAGTGTCGATGGCGCAGTACCAGGCCAAGATGGCCAAGCACAAGCCCGAGCTCGACCGCATCCGCGAGAAGTACAAGAACAACAAGCAGAAGCTCAACGAGCACACGCTGAAGTTCTTCAAGGAGAAGGGCATCAGCCCGTTTCCGCTCGGCGGCTGCTTGCCGCTTCTCGTGACGATGCCGATCTTCTTCGGACTGTTCTATCTGTTGCGCACGGCCCCCGAGCTTCGTCAGGCCGGGTTCATGTTGTGGATCACGGACCTCTCGCGGCCCGACCAGCTCGTCCCGGATTGGCCGCACATCAACCTCATCTGCACCCAGATCCACGGCATCAACCTGCTGCCGATCCTCATGACGATCGCGTGGTTCCTGCAGCAGCGCTCGATGCCGAAGCCCGCCGACCCGCAGCAGGCGCAGACGCAGCAGATGATGATGTTCATGCCGATCTTGTTCGGCTTCATGCTCTACGACTATGCGTCGGGGCTGTCGCTGTACTGGCTCACGAACAGCCTCTTCGGGCTCGTCGAGCAGAAGATCATCCGCAAGAACCTGCCGCCGGGAACGAAGACGCTCGGGGACACGCAGAAGCCGGATCCGAAGAAGCCCGATGCTTCCGGCAAGAAGAGCGGCAAAGGCGGCTCGTGAGAACCGACTCGTCCGGGGACGCGCGAATCGACGTGCCGGACGAGGACCGTCGGGGGGCGCGCGGCGACACGATCGTCGCGATTTCGACGGCCGACGGCGCGGGCCTTCGCGGCATCGTTCGGCTCAGCGGGCCGGACGCGCACGCGATCGCGGACCGGGTCCTCGACTCCGAGGCGTCGCGCGACCCGACGTTCGATTTCCCACGCGTGACGGCGGCGACGTTCGCGTTCGAGAGCGCGAGCGCGCCCTGCGAGCGGATGGACTTCGTCGCGCCGCGATCGTTCACGCGGGAGGACCTCGTCGAGCTGCACACGTTCGGGGCTCGCCCATTGCTCGAGCACCTCGTCGACGGCTGTCGGCGCGCGGGTGCGCGGCTCGCCGAGCCGGGCGAGTTCACGCGCCGCGCGTTCGAGAGCGGACGCATCGACCTCACGCAGGTCGAGGCCGTGCTCGAGATTCTGCGGGCTTCGAATCGCGACGAGATCGATCGCGCGCTCGCGCGCTACGACGGCGCGTTCGGTCGCGCCGTGCGATCGGTTCGCGACGACCTCGTCGGCCTCGGCGCGCGTATCGAGACGCAGCTCGATTTCTCGGATCAGGATCTCGACGTCGTGACGCCGGAGGAAGTCGCCTCGGGGATCGACACCGTACGCGATCGGGTGCGCGAGTTGGCCGGCGGGCCGAACCCGGGGGCGCTCGATTCCGGCGATCCGACGCTCGTTCTCGTCGGCGCTCCGAATGCCGGGAAGTCGTCCCTCTTCAATCAGCTCGTGGGCTCGGACCGTGCGCTCGTGACGGAAGTCGCGGGCACGACGCTCGACGCCGTCGAAGCCCCGATCGAAGTCGACGGGGATCCGTTCCGCCTCGTTGACATCGCGGGGCTGCGCGACGACGCGCGCGATGCGATCGAGCACGAAGCGATCCGCCGCGTCGACGAGTGGGTGGCTGCGGCTGACCTGGTGCTCGTGGTCGTGGATGCCTCGCGTCCCGTGCCGGCCGACGCGGCGGCGCGGATCCGGGGGCTCGCGAAGACGTCGTCGATCGTGGTCGCGCACCAGTGCGATCGTGACGTCGTCCTCGGCGACGCCGATCTCGCCGAGCTCGCGGGAGACGCCGCGATCGTCCGGACGTCGGCCGTCACGGGCGAGGGCGTCGATGCGCTTTGCGCGCGAATCCGCGAATCCGTGCGAGGTCGCGGGGGATCCGAGGCTTCGCGGGCCATGCCCAACGCGAGGCAGCGTGCGTGCTTGGACGACGCGATCGCTTCGCTCGACCGGGCACTCGCCGACGATGGAGCCCTCGAGCTCGAGTTGGTGGCGCTCGAGGTGCGCGACGCGATCCGGAATCTCGGCGCCGTGACGGGCGACGACACGTCGGACAGCTTGCTCGATCGTGTGTTCCGCGACTTCTGCATCGGCAAATGAGCTTTCGGTGATTCGTCCCAAGGTGTGCAGTTGCTTGACCTTGGTAGCGGCATGGGAGTACAATCCCGATCGCTTCGAGGCGCCCGCGACGCGTGCGATCGGCCGGGCCGGTCGTCGGATGCTCGGCCGACTCGAACCGTGGGTTCGGATCCGGTCGTGCGTGCCGCTTCGGGTGCAATGAGCCGTCCGATCGAGCCGCCCGATCGAGGAGAGTCCAACGACGTGCGCTGCCCGTTCTGCAAAGCCGACGACGACAAGGTCATCGACAGCC
>JAUIME010000444.1 GCA_030433195.1 bacterium | reverse complement strand
CCGATACGGCGGGGGACGACGAGGAGTTCCTCGCGCTCGCCGAGCAGGGACTGAACATCGAGCCGTACAGTCCTCGCGCCCGAGCGTTGCTCGCGTACGCGCTCGTATTGAACGGGGATCTCGATCGGGCGTTGCGCGAGATCGAGACGGCCCTCGACGAAGCCGAGGAGATCGATCCGAAGCTCATCTCGGGCCATGCCTTCGTGCTCGCGAGCCGCGGTGAATACGAAGCGGCATCGCGCGAGATCGGCCGGCTCTCCGAACTCGAGCCTGCGCCGACTGTTCCGCGCCACGAGATTGACAAGGCGGACCTCGCGCACGGCGAGGCGCAAGTCGCGAGCATGCTCGACGACCAACCGACGCTGACCGACGCGCTCGACGAAGTGCCGGGGCTGCGCGACTGGGCGGTGCGGATGTTCGCGGGCGAGATGCTCGGACAGCGTATCGAGTGGGAGTACGCGATCCCGAATGGCCGCAACTCGCTGCATCGACCACCGGCCGAGCACTATGCTCCCGCAATCGGTCTCAACGACCGCAGATTCGAGAAGGGGAAGGAAGTCGGTGACGCGACGTTCGAGCAGATGTGGTCGGCGTTGGCCTTCGAGGCGTTTCGGATCCTCGGGCCGTCGTGGGTCGACATGGCTCGGTACGAGGAGAACGCAGGGGACGACGACGCGGAGCTACCGTTCGGTCCGTTCGGCCCGGATCACGACGCGAAGCTGCAACGGCGCATCTTCTACGCCGATCAGTTTCTCGTTTGGGCAGGGCGTGGCGGCTTCGACTCGGACCCGGAGCTCTGGGACGTCATGATCTGGCCCTGACGCGGGCGACGATCTCGACGCTCAGACTTCGATCGTTCGGTTCGCGAACATGCCGGGCGTGAACGCCGTGATGTGTCCCGTGAACGCGGAAGCCGCGACCGTGAGCGGCGACGCGAGGTACAGCCGCCCGGGGCCGGATCGTCCCTTGTAGTTGCGGTTGATCGCGCTCACCGTGACTTGCTCGGCGTTCTCGGAGACTCCCGGGCCGCATCCGATGCATGCGCCGCAACCCGGCGGGATGATCGTCACGCCGGCCTTGCCGAACGTCTCGAGGTAGCCGCGCTCGCGGCAGTGCTCTTCGACCGACTTCGACCCGAACTGGATGAAGAAGTTCACGCCGTCGGCGACGCGCAGTCCGGCGTCGACCGCTTCGCTCACGACGCGGTGGTAGAACTCGAGATCGTCGACCTTGCCCGCCGTGCACGAGCCGCCGTAGGCGATGTCGATCTTCACCTCGCCGATTTCGGAAACGAGCGCGCCGTTCGTCGGATCGGACGGGATGCCGCGATCGGGATCGCCGGGATCGGCCACCATCGGAGTGAGCGTCGCGAGGTCGATCGTGTGCACGCCGCCGTCGTAGTGTGCGTCGGGATCGGGGCTGACCGCGTTCTTGCGCAGCTCGTCGATCGAGACGCCGTCGCGCTGCGCCGCGATCCAGCGATACGTTTCTTCGTCGGCCTCGACGATGCCGCCGCGCGCCGAGCACTCGGTCGCCATGTTGGCGAGCGTCGCGCGTTCGTCCATCGACAGGCCCTTGACGCCCGGCCCCGTGAATTCCATCACGCGCTTCAGCGTCGCCTGCGGCTTCGCGAAGTGCAGCAGGATGTACAGCATGATGTCCTTGGCGGTGCAGTTCGCGGGTAGCGTGCCCGTGAGCTCGAAGCGGATCGATTCGGGCACCTCGACCATCGTGAACCCTGCCGAAATGAGGTTCGCGTATTCGGTCGCGCCGACACCCCACGACAGCGAGTTGCTGCCGCCGCCCATGCACGTGTGGCTGTCGGTCGCCTGGATGAAGTCGCCCGGATCGATGAGCACTTCGCGCGCGACCTCGTGGCAGATCCCCGGCGAGATGCCGTCCTTGGCCGAGAAGTCCATGACGCCCGTGTGCTGTTGGAACTCGCGCTGCAGCTTGCGCAGCGTCTCGATCTCGGGCAGGAACTTCTTCATGCGCTCGACTTCGTCGGCGTAGATCAGGTGGTCTTCGAACACCGCGAACTTGTCGGGGTTCTTCACCGTGTAGTTGTCGCCGTATTCCTGCTGCAGGAAGTAATGCACCTGCGCGGTCGTGAACTCGTGCGAGTAGCCGCCGTCGACCTTGACCGCGACCGCGTCGCCGGGCTTCACGTAGCGCGCGTCGTCGCCCGCGTCGAGCAGATTGCGCGCGAGGATCTTCTCGCCCATCGTCATCGGGCGCTCGTCGGTGTGGACCTTCGGAAGCTCGGCCTTACCGGCCGCGAGCGACTTCGCGAGCGGGAACAGTCCGCCCTCGCGGATGATGCACTGCGTGATCGGATCGCGTCCCGCGCAGAACTCGTCGAGCGCGATCGACTCGCCGTTCTGCAGGCGCTCGAGCATCGCGTGATCGCCCATGAGCACGCCTTGATTGACGTTGTTCTGGGCGTGGATCGGCGCGAACGACGCCGCGACCGCGATCTTGATACCCGACCACTTCTCGCACTGCACCGCGGTCTCGCGCGAACTGCCGACGCCCTTGCGCAGACCCGAGACGATCACCTCGAAGTTCCCGTTCTTGAGCGCGTCGGTCTCGAACAACCGCTTGCCGTCGACGATGAGCCCCGCGTACGCGTCGCGCGCGATGTCCTCGGGGCGATGTCGGAAGCAGACCCATGCGGGCGTCATCGCGTCGGTGTTGATGTCGTCGAGGAGATCGTCGACCGTGAGATCGCTCATGCGCAAGTCGAGCGTACCGGCAAGCTGCTGTCGGATGAGCTCGGGATCCTTCGTGAGAAACAGGACGCGCTTTCCGGGCGTCAGAGCGATGTGCGCAGGAGGTTTCATCAGGGGCCTCGCGAGGTCGACTCGGGTTCGGGCCCGCGAAAGCCGGGGCCCATGAGAAAAGCCCGTCGCATGGCGGCGGGCCGGTTGGGGCCCGATTGTACCAATTGGGGGTTGGTGTCGCTTTACGACCTCGGTGCGAGAGGGTATCCCATCGGGTACCGGGCCAGCCGCGTCCGGACCGCCTTCACCCGCGCACTTCCTCGAAACTCGGTAACGGAGCGAACATGCAAACGACCCACCTCGGACGTACGGGCCTCGTCGTGAGCCGCCTGTGCCTCGGCACGATGAACTTCGGACCCTACACGAGCGAAGCCGACTCGCAGGCGATCATGGACCGGGCGCTCGAGCTCGGCGTGCAGTTCTTCGACACTGCGAACGTGTACGGCAAGAAGAAGGGGGAGGGCGTTACCGAGCAGATCGTCGGGCGTTGGCTCGCGCAGGGCGGCGGCCGCCGCGACCGCATCGTGCTCGCGACGAAGGTCTACGGCTCGATGGGCGACGGTCCGAACACGTCGAAGCTCTCGGCGTACCACATCCGCAAGGCGTGCGAAGACAGCCTGCGCCGTCTGCAGACCGACCACATCGATCTGTATCAGATGCACCACATCGATCGCGCGTCGCCGTGGGAAGAGGTGTGGCAGGCGATGGAGCAGCTCGTTCGCGAAGGCAAGGTGCTCTACGTCGGCAGCTCCAACTTCGCGGGCTGGCACATCGCGAAGGCGCAGGCCGCCGCCGATCGACGCAACTTCCTCGGGCTCGTCTCCGAGCAGAGCATCTACTCGCTGCGCAATCGCAACATCGAGCTCGAAGTGATTCCCGCGGCACGCGACTACGGGCTGGCGCTCCTGCCGTGGAGCCCACTCGCGGGCGGACTCCTGTGCGGTATCCTCGAGAAGCGTGACGAAGGGCGCCGCACGCGCGAAGAGCTGCTCGCGTCGGCCGAGCGGCTGCGTCCGCAGATCGAAGCGTACGAAGCGATCTGCAAGCAGATCGGCCAACGTCCCGCCGACGTCGCGCTCGCGTGGGTGCTCGCCAACCCCGACGTCACGGCGCCGATCATCGGTCCGCGCACGCTCGAACAGCTCGAACAGAACGTGCGCGTCCTCGATCTGCAACTCGACGACGACGTGCTCGACCGCCTCGACGAGATCTGGCCCGGTCCCGGCGGCGAAGCACCCGAGGCGTACGCTTGGTAATCGGATAAACTCGAGAGCAGCGGGCCGACTCGCGGGTCTCCCTGCGGGGGCGTGGTGTGCTCGTAGCGTGAGCCGCACTTCGCTCGGCCGGTAATTCGAGCTTTCGAAGGAGGTTCCTGCATGCGCCGCCGTCTTCTCGCGGTTCTCGTCTCGACCCTCGTCACGATTCCCTTCGCGCGCGCCGAGGCTCGGGCGGGCGGCGACGAGCCCGAAATCCGGTTCGACGGGCCGGCCGTGCTCGTCACTTCGGGCTGGCGCGATCCGAAGCTCACGGATGTGAATCGCGACGGCTTCGAGGATCTGGTCTTCGCCTCCGAGGGGGAGACCTTTGCGATTGCCCACGGCGACGGGCAGGGAGGCTTCGAGCCGCCCGTCGAGGTGCCATGCGGGGGGCGCGCGTTCGACGTGGCGATCGAGGACTTCGACGAAGACGGGACGCTCGATGCCGTCGTCGCGTTGGACAACGTGGACGCCTTCGCCTTCGTCGCCGGGGATGGTCATGGAGGGTTCGAGGCGCCCGTGCTGATCGAACGCGACCTCGACGCGAGGGACGTCGTCGCGGGCGACTTCAACGGGGACGGCCACCTTGACGTCGCGCTCGGTGCCGGATTGGCGAGAATCGAAGTTTGGTTGGGCGATGGGACGGGAGGGTTCGTGGTTGCGGGAACACCGACCGGCGAGCGCGGGCGCACCGAAGATCTACTCACGGGCGACTACGACGAGGACGGGTCCCTCGATCTCGTTGCCGTCGAAGGTGGCACGGTGCGCGTCCATGTCGGTGACGGTGCCGGCGGGTTTCTCTACGCGCGCAACCTCGACCTCGTGAACGTCGTCTCGGCGCTCACCGCCGACTTGGATCGGGACGGTCATCTCGACCTGGCCGTCCTCGAGTTTCGCGCGGGATCGACGTTTCTGCGGATCGCACGCGGAGACGGGGCGGCGAACTTCGTCGTCGACGAGTTTGCTGTGCCGG
>JAUIME010000443.1 GCA_030433195.1 bacterium | reverse complement strand
GATCGCCCGCGGCATGCGCAAAGGCTCCACGCCGCAACCGAACCTCGACAAGGGAACCATCCGCGAACGCATCGCCAAGCTCGAAGCCCTCCACCGCGAAGGCATCATCGACGACGAAGACTTCGAAGAGCAGAAAGACCGCATCCTCGACGAGATCTGATCTCGTGTCGCGTCGAGCTCTGCTCGGTCCGCTTAGCCCGCTCCCGCGCGCATTCCCCGACTTCTATCGGCCGCCTTCGATCGTGTCTTCGTCGGTTGTGGTCGAGTCGGCGAGGGCTCGCCGTTCGTAGGTTCCCGTCATGCGGCCGCGGGCGATGACGTGTCCACGCATGGCTTCGATGAGCTTGCTCTTGGTCGGGTGTTCGAGGTCGGGGAGGACGGTGTCGAGCGCGTAGACTTTGTGGGGGATGCGGTGGCGGCCGACGATGGGGCAGGGGCCGTTGTAGCGCGTGAGTCCCCAGTCGTTGCGGCCGACGCGGGTTCCTTGCGGCAGGTCCTCGGGGGCGACGGCGCGGGGGAGGTTCGTGGTCGTCGGCGGCAGGTTGTAGAGCAGCCAATGGACCCAAACGCCTTCGGGTTCTTCGGGGTCCGGGGCGTCGGGGTCGTCGATGATGACGATCAGGCTTTCGGCTTCGTCGGGCACGCCCGTCCAGGAGAGCGGCGGCGACACGTTCTCGCCGTCGCACGTGAAGTCGACGGGGATCGGGCCGTCGTCGCGGAAGGCTTGCGACGTGACGACGATCGACGGGCGTCCCGCTTGTTCGGGCGAGCGCGGGCCGCTGCATGCGGCGACGAAGATGGACACGAGAACAATCGCTCCGAGTCGGACGACGGCTCGCGTTCGTGGCGTATCGTTCGTCGCCGCGGCAGCGGCGATCCTCGCGGTCATGGTGCTGTCCTCGAGGAGCATCTCAGGGAACGACGACGTCGAACGGGAAGCTCGCGCTCGTGGTGACCGAGCCCGGGAACGAGCCGATCTTGCCGGTCAGCAAATACGGTCCGGAAGGCGGCGTGCTCGCAGGAATGCGCAGACTCGCGGTGCGCGTGATCACGCGGCCCGGGTTCAGCGTCAGGGACTTCGGGCCGAGCGCGGGGTTGCCCGCGTACGGGACACCGTTCGGCTTCGTCGCATCGATCCATGCGTCGATCGATTGCGCGCTCGCCGTGTTGTTGTCGATCGTGACGTCGAACTCGAGGCGGTCACCGGGGACGATCTGCGTGGACGACGGCGTCAACACGATGCGCAGCGCGGCAACCTCGGACGGTACGGGAACCGCGACGGAGACGCTCTCGGGCGTGCCCGGGAGGAACAGATCGATCGTCGCGTTGTCGAGCGTGGGCGGGGCGTTGGCGTCGAAGCGGAAGTTGTAGAGCGTCGACCAGCGCAGGGCGTTCGCGTTCGGATCGTCGTCGAACGACGCCGTCGACCAGCGAAGCTCGTCGGGCGTCTGGATCGCGGTCCAGTCGGTGCCGTCCCAGGGCTCGCCGCTGTGGTAGTCGACGTCGCCGAACGCGATGTTATCGAGGATGACGCCGCGCGCGGTCGGGATCCGGAACGCGCCCGCGGCGCGCGTCACGTCACGATTGAAGATCGCGTACTCGTAGTGCCAGGTGCCGTCGCCGTTGTCGGTCACGCGCGCGCCGACTTCGAAGCCGCCGCCGCCGGGAACCTCGACGGGCGTGATCGTAACGCCCGCATCGGATGCGGCCCAGGCCGAGATCGCCGACGCCGAAATCTCGGTCGTGCCCGCGAAGGAGATCGGATAGTTCGGTGCGGATCCGAACGTGATCGGGCGGTACGAGACGTTGTTCGCGCCGTTGCTCGCGCCCGCGTCGTCGGCCGCGATGCTGATCGACTCGACGAAGTACGTGGCTCCCGGATGCAGCGCGGGGTCGATGTCGTCGAGGTGCACCTGCACGCGTCGGTCGATGTTCGACGAGAACGGCGGGTTCGTCGGCGGGAACGGGAACGCACCGCTCGCGGCGTCGACGTCGGATCGCGGGCCGAGCGCGATCTGCTGCCCCGTGATGCTCGACGAGTTCACGTTCGAGCATCCGACGCCGAGGCTCGCGCAGCCCGTCGGCGTGCACGTTCCGCAGCTGGCACTGTCGAGCGCGCAGATGCCGTGGAACAACCAGCCGAGCCCGATCTGTTCGATGCGACCGTTTTCGAGTCGGTAGACGGACTGCCCATGCACGGGATGCGCGGGCGTTCCGGCCAGCCACGAGACCGGGGCGTCGCCGATGTTGCACGAATCGGTCCCGAACGAGTACGCAGCGATGCCCTGATCGGTGCCCCACGCCGAGACCGCGGCGATGTCGGCGGTGATCAGGTCGGGGCCCACGACGCCGGCCGTCGGTCCGGTGGCGATCGTCGGCGCGGGACCGAACACGAGTGCCGCCACGAACAGCGCGGTCATGGCCGCGCCGCACGCGAGGTGTCGGCGGAGATGTCGGGATCGGGGTCGTCTCGGAGCTCGATTCGCCATGGTGTTCTCCTCGTTCTGGGGCCAGCGACGGATGCCGCTCGAAGCCGCCGAGTGTATCAGAGTCGGCCGGGCCGTTGACAGGGGGCGTGCGCGCGCGGCCCCGAGGTGCCCGGGAACTCGGCGAGTCTGGGCGGCACTCTCGCATCGGTACGGTGCGGATCCACCGGATCCGCCGGGAAAGATGGGACGAAGGAGATCACCGATGCAAGGAAACGTCGAAAACCGCCACCGGGCGGTCGGGCGCGGCTCGCGATTCGCGCTCTTCATGGCCGCATTCGCGGCCGTCGTGCTGCTCCAGGGCGAAGTCGCGCTCGCGCAGTGCATGGGTCAAGGCAACGCGACGCTCGTCATGAAGGGACGGCCGGAGCTCGGGTCCACCGTGAAGTTCAAGATCGGGGGCGCGGGCCACGAACGATTCAAGCTCTTCACGACGATCGGAGAAGGACCGACGACGCTGCCGGGAATCGGCACGTTCTGCCTCGATTTGTCGGGCGGCAAGACCGTCGTGGCGTCGGGAACGTTCGGGCCGCACGGAGTGCGCTCGGCGTACTGGACGCTGCCGGACGATCCGGGCCTCGTGGGCGAGACGCTCGGCTTCCAGGCCGCGAGTACCGATCCCGAAGCGCCGAACGGAATCGCGATCTCGAACGCGTGGGTGTTCGAGCTCAGCGATGTCGGCGAGTCCGATGTGTGTACGGAGCAGGAGGGCGCCGAGGTTTGCGGTGTCGCGTCGATGAGCTTCATCGCGCCCGTTTACATCGTCGAACCGATCGGCGAAACGGCCGACATTCGCGTGTGTGTTTCGACGGGAGACGATCCGCAGTCGATCCTCGACGAAGTGACCTTCGCGTGGTCCGCGTCGTCGCCGCCGGCTCTTCCGGTGGCTTCGGCGAGCGGGCGACTCACGGTCACCAAAGTCACGCATCACTCGGACGCCATCATCGTCATGGCGACGATGGACATGAGCGATACCGAAAGCGGCCGCCTTCCCGATCTCGCGCGCATCGAGACGTCGGTTGGCGAGAACCTGCTCGTCCGCGAGATCGACACGATCTGCGGCGAACCGCTCTTCGTCGGGAAGAAGCTGCGTCCGTTCTACGTCGCCGGCCTCGAGCCGTACTTCTGCGAGACGGTCGATTGCCCGCTCACGCTCGACTTCGAGACCGAAGACGACTTCGCGACGCTGCTCGACAACGGACAAGACATCACCACCGCGCCCGAGTTCGGGATCCTCGTGGCGATCGACTCGTCGGGCAACAACCTCGGCGCCGCGGTGTTCGACACGACGGCCGACGGCCCCAATGACGGCGGCCCGGATCCCGACCTGCTCGTCGGACTCGGCAACGCGATGATCTTGCAGTCGAACGACTCGCCGGAGCAGTCGACGCCGGGCTACTTCGACACGCCTGACGATTCGGCGCGTGGCGGTTCGCTCTACTTCGACTTCGTGTACGCGTCCGAGCTCACCTCGATCGACCTCATCGACATCGACGCGGGCCCGCAGTCCGCAGCCGTCTACCTGACCGATTCCGAAGGGCGCCAGCGCGCGTACTTCGTCCCGGCAGGCTGGACCGGCGACATCGAAGGCGACGGCCCCCCGGGCTACCGAACCCTCGATCTCACGACGCTCGACGACCAGCCGGGCTTCGAAAGCACCGCGACGGCCAGCGAAGACCCGGGCTTCGACCCGCTCGCGGTCGTGACCCTCGAAGTCGAATTCGAAGGCTCGGGCGCGACCGACAACCTCGTGTTCTGCCCCGACGTACCGTGACGAATTCCCGTGCCCGCGCAGACTCTTGCGCGGGCACGGTGGCCGCGTCGGCGGGGTGCCCCCGCGTCGGCGGGTGCGGCCACGGTGAAGGGGGCGATTCCGCTTAGCGGCTCTCGGCGGGGACCGCGTGCGATGGGCGGGTGATGTTTGTGGGCGAGGGTACGAGGGTGAAGGGGCGGCGTGGTAGCCTCGCCCGGATGGCGCGTCTGCGCCCCCTTCACCATGGCCGCACCCTCGTCGGATGAACGTTCGCGAGCGGCGGTGCACTCCGAACCGCACCGACTTTGCGAGCGCACCTTGCTCCGAACCGCACCGACTTTGCGAGCGCACGGACACCGAACGTCCTGACTTCGCTGAAGCACCGAACGCGCGACGAGTCGATTTCGAGCCCGACCTGCACCGAGCGTCGTCACCGGCCTCGGACGAGAGCGGAACAGCTAGCGGACGGTGTGTCGGCAGTCCGGAGGAGTTCGCGGAGTCGCGACAACGACTCCGCGACGAATCGGCGGTGCTGCGAGCCATCGTCGGATCCGGCGCGCCTGCAGCTTTGCGCCGTGTGCAAAACCCGACCGCATGGTCGAGCACGCTCGTCGCGCGACGAAGCCTCCCGCGCGTTCGAGCACCATCCACGCTCGGGCTCGCCGACCTAGCCGGCCCGCGCTCGGATCCGGCGCGCCTGCAGCTTTGCACCGTGGGCAAAACCCGACCGCATGTCCGAGCACGCTCGTCGCGCGATGAAGCCTCCCGCGCGTTCGAGCACCATCCA
>JAUIME010000442.1 GCA_030433195.1 bacterium | reverse complement strand
TCCCGATCGCCGCGTCCGTCGGCGCATCGTGAGCGTCGAGGCCCGCGAACGGCGCCGCCACACGCGCACCGATGCGAACCGCGCGGCGTTCTCGATGGAGGTCGACGCCGAGCTGAAACGCCTGACGTTGGACGGATCCGTCGGTCAACGCATCGCCGGCCCCGACACGATCGAGCGTGAAGACGCCGCCGGCACCGCCGGCAGTGATCATGGCCGGGTCGTAGAGTTCGGTGTAGTCGTGGACGCCGTCGCTGAGCAATCCGGTGAAGCCGAGTCCGAAGAGTCCGCTTCCCGATTGCGGGGAGTCTCCCGATTCGGTGAACGTGCGTCGAAAGCCGACCGATGTCGTGCGTCCGTCGGAGGGGTCGAGCGCAAGCCGATCGTCGACGTCGAAGATTCCGTC
The DNA here is from genome assembly GCA_030433195.1 of bacterium. Taxonomy (GTDB): domain Bacteria; phylum Planctomycetota; class JACOTG01; order JACOTG01; family JAUIME01; genus JAUIME01. The sequence goes on along the minus strand of JAUIME010000442.1, from coordinate 4,623 downwards.
ACCGTCGTCGTCGGGGTCGACGAGGTCCGAGAGTCCGTCGTCGTCGAAGTCGGGCGGGACGTCGGCGGCGTTGTCGGGCGAGGTGCCGTTGCGCTGCTCGTCTTCGTCGCTGTAGCCGTCACCGTCGCGATCGATCCCCTTCGCGGTGTGACGTCCGTGCGTGATCGGCTCCGTCGTCGGTTCGAAGACGTGGATCGTGCGCCCCGCGAGGTCGGCGATCCAGATCGTGCCGGGAAAGGCTTCGTCGTCGCTTTGCGTCGTGACGTCGAGCGATCGCTTCCCGACGGCGTGGAAGAGGGGCGTACACTGCGGTCGCTCGCCGTCGGATCCGATGCGGATGCGGTAGAGTCGTTCGTCGAGGCCGATCGCGAGCAGGTCGCCGCGCATGCGCCCCCCGAACGCATCGGATCGATACTCGGTGATTCCGTTCGTCGAGTAGTCGAACGTCAGCAGAGCGCCGTCCCGTCCGCCCGGCTCGAGGTAGTGCGCCTCCTCCGGACGAGCGCGGCGGACCGGCGACTGGGAATTCGTCTCGTTGAACGTATTGGCCGGATTCGCGCGCGTGGGATTCGGGTGTCCCGCGTACATCCCCGGCGTCACGCGGTGCAGTCCGTCGTCGAACGACCGACCGGGCTCGCTCGGATCGTTCGTGACCCCGCCGCGCGTTGGATCGTGCACCGGCGTTCCGCCCCAGCCCGAGTTCGGACCGTTGTCGATCGTGTACATCTCGCCGCTCTCGGTGAGGACGAGATCGTAGGGGTTGCGGAATCCCGACGCGTACACCGTCACGGGGCCGTCTTCGAGCAGGATCGCTTGGTTCTTGCCGCGGTTCCCGCCGAACGGATCGCTACGGTCGTGGACGCCGGGTCGATCCTCGTCGTCGAGCGTCGGGAGGTCGTAAGTCGCGTCGCCGATCGCATCGAGATCGATACGAAGAATCGCGGCCGAAAGGGCGTACTCGGGGAGCCGACCGAAGTTCCTCGACGGCGCTCCCATGTTCGTGAAGCCGCCTTGGGCGACGAACAACGTGCGCGTCGCTTCGTCGAGTTGCAGCCCGTTCGTCGCGTGATCGTTGCTCGCGCGCGGCAAGCCACGAACGACGTCGTGTCGCTGCCACGGTCCGTCGGGACTCGCGCGGAAAAGCCTCGAGATGACGCCGGAGTTGGTGTCGACGTTGACCGCGTCCGGCACTTCGCCGGGGCCCCGCGGGTCACTCGACGAGACCCAGATCACGGGCGAATCGGCGGTTCCCGTGACGAGCAAGCCCGTGACCTGCCGCTGTGTGACGTCGGGGCGCGGCGTTCCGTCGTCGTCGTGATTCGGGATGTTCTTCACGAGAGCGATCGACTCCGTGGTCACGACACGGTACGCACCGGAGTCGGTCCGTTCGATCGCGTGCGCCTGAATCTTCCCGCGACGATCCGCGACGTACAAGCGTCCGTCGGGACCGAACTGCAGCGACGTCGGCTGGCAGGTGTCGAGGCTCCGAAGGGACGAGCGCGTGAAGGCGAGTGAAGCGGCGCGGTCGACGATCTGCGAATCGTTCGTCTGCGCGGCGCGGGCGGAGTCCCGATCCGATCGAGCAATCGATGCGGCCGGTCGGATGTCCCGCGCGCGCGTCCCGAGGTGCGGGATCACGTCGGCTTCGTACTCGACGACCTGGATGCGATCGGGATCGAGACCGTTCGTTTCCGCCCAGGTGACGACGCCGCGCCGAACCGCGAGCCGTTCGACGAGTCTCGGTCTTGCCACGGAACTCGCGTGACGGATTCCCTTCGGAAGGGAAGGCGGGAAGTTGCCGTATCGACCGCTCACGGTCGGGATTCCCGTCGCGAGTTGGATCCACAGAGCGTCTTCCCCCGTGAACCGATATCCGGGCGTCGTGCAGGCGACGACGAACGCGTCCATTCTGGTGTCGACGGAGGCAGCGACGCGCGCTGTCTGCGCGCGGACGCGCTCTTTGGGGATCCATGGGAGGCTGGGGAACAACTCGGTGCCGAGGATCGCGAAGAGCGCCATCGGTACGACGGCGAGGATTCGTCGGCGACTGCACTCGGTGGCGACGACAGCGATCGCGATCGCGGCAGGAAGGATCGCGACCATGCTGATGCGCATCACGTAGCGGATCGCGCTCGCTCCCGGAAGAACCTCGCGGACCGTGTTCCATGCACTCACGTCGCCGAACCGTGTCGTCAGGGCGGCAAGGGCGAAGGTCGCGATACCGAGCGGTACGAGAAGTCGCCTGCGGCCGGTTCGAAGTCCCCACACGAACCCCGCGACGACCACCGCGCCCATGCCGAAACCGAACGCCTGTCCAGCGCGCGCGGGGTTCTCTCCGCGGAGCCCGAAGGCATCGCTGATCGAGTCGTAGAGGAGCGGTCCCTGGATGGGCAGCCACCACGATCCGAGCGTCGGAAGGTCGACCGTGTCCAGGCCTCGCGTCCCGCACTCGCGAAGCGTGATGCCGTATCGATACCCGAGGATCGCGAGCAATCCAGCGCTCGCGGCCGCCGAGATTCCGATCACGAGCGGATCGGTGCGGAGCGCCGAGAGCATCCGCGAGCGTGCTTTGCGATCGAACATCGCGGCGATCGCGGCGATCCCCGCGAACAGTCCGAAGAAGTAGAAGACGTAGAATCCCGTCCAGGCTTGCGCCGCGAGGCTCGCGAAGCCAACGGCGATCCACGTGCGACGCGCTGAAGGCCGCGGCCGATTCGGACTCGTGTCGAGAGTCCGCGCGACGGCGGTCGCGGCGAGGAAGACGAAGAAGACGGCCGCGAGCTGCGGATGCTTGATGAAGTGGATCGTGTGGAAGGCGACGACGAGGGCGGCCGTACCGGACGCCGCGACGTTCCCGATCGCGAGTCCGCGGGCGAGGAAGCATCGAACCGCGAGGAAGTTCGCGGCGAAGACCGCGAGCTGGAACAGTTGGTACGCGGTATCAGGGGCTGCGCCGAGAGCTCGCCAGATCCAGTACAGCGGAGCCGCACCGACCATCACGTCCGTGAACGCCGCGACGTTCTCATGCGGATAGAAGACCGGAGGACTCCAGAAGCTCGTGTGCGCGGGATCTCCGCAGATCCAGCGGTAGCCGTGCTCGAGGATGTAGTTGACGAGGCGCCCGTCGCCGAGCGCTTTGTGCATCAGATCGAGCCGGCTCGTGAACATCGGATGGTAGACGAAGAGCATGCCGGCGACGCCGAACGCCGCGGCGATCGCGAGTTCGAACCCATGGCGCAAGGCGGGGTACGCGAGGGGGGCGTTCACCCGGCGGCCGGGCTCGCTCGGCGTCGAGGGCCTGCGAGGCCGACGCCCGGTCGGGAGCAGCGTCGCGAGTCTTGGCAGCCAACGACTCGATCGGTTGCTTGAAGGTGTCATCTCTCGCGGTGTCTCGTTCATGGGGGCCGGTCGTCCACGAGATTCGACGTTGCGACGAGCAGGCGGCGAATGATGGGCGGTCGGCGGGTCGGACGAACGAGAAGGTTATCGAGAGGGAGGCTCCCGAAACTGGAGCCCGGAGTCGTTCACACCCGCAGTGCGGAACTTTGTAGAAAAGGAATGGCGGGGGCGACCCGGGGAGGTTGCGTTCGGGTGGACATCATGGACCGAGAACTTCCGGCTGACTTCACGGAGCTGCTCGAAGCGTCGCGCGCGGGCAGCGAGAGAGCGCTCCAGGCGCTGTTGCCCGTCGTTTACGACGAACTACGCCGTCAGGCTCGCGGTGCGATGCAGGCCGAGCGGGCGTCGCATACCCTCGATCCGACGGCGCTCGTGCACGAGGCCTACGTGCGGCTCGTCGAGGGAGCGAACTCGCCTCCCGAGTGGCGCGATCGCGGACACTTCGTCTGCATCGCGGCCCGCGCGATGCGCCAGATTCTCGTCGGGCACGCGCGGCGCAGGGCACGCGTGAAGCACGGGGGGGATCGATCGCGCGTTCCGCTCGACGAGGTGCTCGCGGTCGACGAGGATCGCGCGTTCGATCTGCTCGCGCTCGACGAGGCGCTGACGGACCTCCGCGAGCTCGACTCGTTCCAAGCCGACATGATCGAGCTGCGATTCTTCGGCGGTGCTTCGGTGGATCGTGTCGCCGCGATCCTCGGACTTTCGAAGCGCACGGCGGAGCGCGAGCTCGGCCTCGCACGCGCTTGGCTTCGGCGGCGCATCGAGCCGTCGATCCGCGAGCGGGTCTGACGAGTGGACGAGACGCGCTGGCAGCAGGTCAAGAGGATCTTCCACGACGTCGTCGGGCTGGCGGATGACGAGCGGGAAGCGCGGCTCGAAAGCGCTTGCGGAGAGGACGACGCTCTGCGCAACGAGATCGAGGAGCTCCTGCGCGCGTACGACGTCTCGGACGATTTCGCGGTTCCGCCGTCCGAGGAGTCCGTGGCCGGTTGGATGGCGCGCGACGATGGATCCGGTCGCGATCCCGAGCCCGGCGATCGCATCGGCGCCTATCGGATCGACCATCTCGCGGGTCGAGGCGGGATGGCGGTCGTGTACGTCGCCGAGCGCGTCGACGGGACCTTCGAGAAGCGCGTTGCGTTGAAGGTGATTCGCCGGGCCGTCGCGAGTGACGATGCGCGCCGTCGCTTCCGGGTGGAGCGCCAGACGCTCCGGGTCGAC
>JAUIME010000441.1 GCA_030433195.1 bacterium | reverse complement strand
ATCCCCGGCGCGACGCTCGTCGCATTGTCGTTTCAGACGATGCTCTCGGGATTCTTCGCGAGCATGCTCGGCATGAAGCGTCGCTGAGCGCATCACGCCGCGTCCGAGCGATCGCGCGCAACGCCCTTCGCGCGTGACCTGCTCCGCGCTGACCTACTTCCGAGCGTTGCGCGCATTGCGGATCGCCGCCGCGAGGTACGGATCGTCGTCCACGCGCAGGAAGGCATCGAAGCACAGGTCGGCGCGGTCGTAGCTGCGCTTGGCCTCGAACGCGTGACCGAGGTTGAGCATGAGCTCGGGCACGACGAACGACGTGTCCCGAACGGCTCATCGCGTCGAGCGGAAGAGCGGCGTTGCCGCGCAGTCGAGTGATCCAGCCCGGCTTGCCGCGCTTCGTCGCGTCGGCGAGGATCGTGTCGGTGGTCGGCCGATCGAAGACGGGATAGTCGGTTCCGGGCGCAGGGTCGGGTAGCGCGCGCACGTTCGGAGCGACATCGCGCTCGAGAAACACGGCGGCCACGTCGTCGACGTGTACCATGCGCCACTCCGACGCTCGGTTCAAGTGGAACAACCAATACGGCGCGTCACGATACGGTACGACCGCTACGGTCGGCTCCCACTTCTCGAGCAACGACGCGAACCCCTCCGGCTCCTTGCCGCGGACGTACTCGGCGTAGAAGTCTTGTCCCATCACTTCGCCGTGGCTGTACACGAAGACGGGCTGCCCCGTTGCCCACAGGATGTAGCCGCCGTGATCCCAACTGTTGAGCCATCGCCCCTCGATGCCCTCGCGCTCGAGGAACGCGCACGCCTCGACCGGGAGCGCCGATGCGTTGAAGCCGGTTCCGTGTCGGTCGACCGACCACGACAGCCGATACAGCCCGCCGGTCGCGGCGGGAACGACGAGCATCACGACCACGACGCCGAATGCCGCGAGCGCTCGACGGCGCCACGCGTCCGCCTTCGCACCGTCGGCATCACCGCCACGCGAGAGCGCCGACCGCACGCTCGCACCCACGCGATCGAGCCCACTCGCCACGAGCGGGAGCGAGACCATCACGAAGTACCCGAAGTTCTTGTTCGCGGTGGCGAAGACGTAGAAGAACGCGGCGAGCAGCCCCCAGTCGACGAGGCGCAGCTCGCGACGATTCCCCCAAACGCCCGCGACAGCGGTGATCGCATAGAGGATCCAGAACAATCTCGGCTGGAAGAGCACGAAGCGGCCGTCGACGAAGAAGCCGTCGAACGCGAACGGCGTCGTGAACTCCGCGATTCCGGTCGCCGTCGACTTGTAGCCCGACCCCGCCTGGATGTCGCGAAGCTGCACGAAAGGGAACAGCAGCCCGTGGACGTGGTAGGGATTGAGCAAGCACACCGCGAAACCCGCCGCGCACCATGCGATGAGCTTCGTGTCGCGACGCCGGCCGCGGATCAGCTCCATTCCCGCGTAGGCGCCCGCGATCACGAGCCCGAGCACGAACAGCGAATGCGCGTTGACCCACAAGAGGAGGATCACGGGCACGAGCGGCAACCAGCGCCTCGCTCCGCGCGAAGCTTCGTCGAGCACGAGCAGGAGCGCAGCGCCGAGCACCCACGACAACAGATGCGGCCGCGGTTCCCAGTAGTTGCCGAGGAAGAACAGCAGCAACAGAAGCCCGGTAGAAAGCGGAACGGTGCCGTCACGACGTCGCGCACGCAGCAGGAGCAGCGCGCCGAACACGAGCGTGAGCAGGATCGTCGCGAGCACCACTCCCGCCGTCCCCGCAAGTCCGACGAGCGCGTACATCGAGAGCTGGAACAGCCACTGCAGGTCGACGTAGGCGTGATCGGTCACGGTGTAGGTGAACGGGTCGGTGTGCGGGAAACTCCCGTTGTCGACGATCCAGCGCGCCGTGCCGAGATGGAAGCCCAGGTCCGGGCTCGTGATCTCGCGAAACCCGTAGACCGCCCCGAACACGAGCACCGCCCCGAGGCAAGCGAGTGCGAGAGTGCGCGAGGCGTTCGACGCTCGCGACTCGATCCCGGGAGACGTCGTCACGACGTCTCGTGCGTCCCGTTTCCGACCCATCGCTGCGCGGCTCCTGACACGTACCGTGAAAGGCGCGTAGCGTACTATCCCGCTCGAAAGCGTCGTTAGGAGACGATTAGGGTCAGGCCGCGCCGACGTCCCCGGCCTTCGCACGTCGGAGCTTCGCGACGAACGAGGTTTCCTTGCCGGGATCGGACGTCACTTCGATGCCGCCGCCGAAGGCGTCGGTGATCGCCGAGCACAGCGCGAGACTCAGCGCCGGCCCGTTCGAGTGATGCCGAACGTCTTCCACCATGAGCCCGTCGAAGACGTGCGGCAGGAAGTTCGGGTCGATCCCGTCGCCGTTGTCGACGACGCGGAGCGCCACGAGATCGTCCGCGGCCTCGGCCAGTTCGACCGTGACCGGAGCCCCGGGCCGCTGAAACTTGACGGCGTTGTCGAGCAGCGCATCCGGCAGAATCGAGAAGTACGCAGGATCGACCTCCACCATCATCTCCGGCGGCGTGAGCACGCGGATCTCGACGTTCTTGCGCGCCGCGGCGTCACGATGCTTGTCGACGGCGCGGACGATCGCGGCGACGGCATCGATCGGCTCGGGGTGCAGCTCGACGTCGCCGTTACGGAACTCGGTGAGCAACAGCCCACGCGAGACGAGGCGCTCGAGTCGCTCCGCGCCCCCCGTAATGAGCGAACACATCTCGTCGACGGTCCCCGCATCGAGTTCGTCGGCGCTCGCGCGCAGCAGCTCCGCCGCTCCGAGGATGTGCTGCAGCGGCGTGCGCGTCTCGTGCGACAGCACGCCGAGCACGCCCGACTTGAGCTGATCGAGTTGTTCGACCGACTTCAGCTTCAGGTACACGCGCACCTTCGCCGCGAGCTCGTCGTGACAGAACGGCTTCGTGACGTAGTCGTCGGCACCGGCTTCGTAACCTTCGATGCGCTCCGACCGCGACCCCTTCGCCGACACGAGCAGCACCTTGCAGAAGCGGAGCTGCGCATCCTCGCGCAGCTTGCGGCATACGTCGTATCCCGTCATTCCGGGCATCATCACATCGAGCAGAATGAGGTCCGGACGCACGCGCGGCGCGATCTCGAGCGCCTCTTCCCCACTCAACGCGGTGACGAGGTTGTACTCGCTTCCGAACAGGAGCTCGTAGACGTCGATGTTGATGGCGTCGTCGTCGACGGCCAGGATCGTCTTGCGGGTCATGATTGCCTCGGTGATTCGTCGACACGGCGAACGGGATTGCGACACGACGCACCGCTCGTGAGGTGGTCCTTGGGAACTCGGAAGGCGACGATCGCGCCTCCGTCTTCATGATTATCGGCCCAGATCGAGCCGCCATGGGCACTGACGATCTCGCGGCAGATGGCGAGCCCCAGTCCGCGGCCGCCGGCAGCGGTCTTCGTCTTGCTGGATTGTTCGAACTTCTCGAAGATGCGTTCGACCTCGTTTTCGGGAATGCCCGGCCCCGAGTCGCGGATCCGCACCTCGACATCCCCCTCGAGGTCGCCGATCGAAACGTGCATCTCGCCGCCCGACGGCGTGTAGCGGATCGCGTTTCCGAGGAGGTTTCGCAGCACCTGCAGCAACCGATCGCCGTCGGCGACGGCCATCACGGGTCGTGCCTCGGCCTGCACGCGGAGTTGGCGCTCCTCGGCGCTCTCGTTGCATTCGTCGAGCGCGGTGGTCACGATCTCGCCGATATTCGTGGGCACGAAGCGGAACTCGGTCTTGCCGGCCTCGAGCTTCGAGAGATCGAGCAGGTCGTCGAGCAGTCCCATGAGCCGTTCACCGCACTGATCGATCTTCGCGAAGAATCGCCCGATCTCTTCGCGCTCGCCCGTCAGCGCCTTGGACGCGCCGAACTGCGCAAAGCTCAGGATGCCGTGCAGCGGTGTGCGGAGCTCGTGCGACATGTTGGCGAGGAATTCGCTCTTGGCGCGGTTCGCCTTCTCGGCCTCTTCCTTCGCGGCGCGGAGGTCGGCCTCGGTGCGTTCTTGGACGGCGATCACGCGCGTGAGCTCGCTCGTGCGCACCTCGACTCGTACTTCGAGCTCGTCGTACGCCTCTTTGAGGTCGACGTCGCGCTGGCGAATGCGCTCGAGCATGTCGTTGAAACCCGCGATCAGCACGCCGATCTCGTCGCACGAACGCGGTTCGATCCGCAGGTCGTAGGCCTCGTCCTTGGAGACACGCCGGACGACGTCCGTGAGCGCGAGGATCGGCCCGGAGACGAAACGGTGCAATCGGGCCGACACGAGAAGCGCCGCAACGAGCGTGATCGTGACGACGGCGGTCGCGACGAACAGGCGGTCGGCCGACACGAAGTCCCCGAGAAGGAACGCCGCGCTCGCGAGCACGACAGCAACCACGCTCGTCATCGTGACGAGGAGCGTGAGCTTGCTCTGGATAGACCAGTCGCGAAACCTCAAGGGGAAGCGTCTCCGGGCGGGTAGCGTGGCGAGACCGCGGGCGGGATCCGTACCGGAAGGCACGGAGTGCGGGCGGACCCTGGTCGGGCCCGTATCATCATCGGACCGCCGCGCCGCGACTTGAGCCGCCGAATTCACCGCCGACGCTGCCCGCGCGCCAGCGGCCGGCAGCGACCGCTCGTCAGTCCAGGCCCGCGGAGGCGAACGGGACGACGGCGATCTGGTGCTCGTCCTCGTAGACGATCCGCCCCGGCCGATCGTGGCGCTGCACCACCACCTCGAAGCCGTTGTCACGAATCAGCCGGACGAGATGCCAGACGCGATCCGTGCACTCGATCGAGTCGGTCTTGAAGAAGAAGATCGCCGAAGGCTCGTCGAGCCTCGGAACCGGGAGGTTGTCTCGGAACCAATCGAGTTCCTCGCGGATCTCGACGCGGCCCTCGCAGTCCTCTTCGCGATCCTCGAGATCTCCGGCCGCAGAGAAGACTCCCGTCTGGCGGTGCGAGTCCTCGTCGCGTTCACGAATCGAGAAGCGCAGGTACGGAAACCGCTTCTCCGCGA
>JAUIME010000440.1 GCA_030433195.1 bacterium | reverse complement strand
GCCCCGAAGTCGGTCACGTTGGTGACGACGCCCTCGAGCTCCATGCCCGGCTCGAGGTCCTCGGGAACCGTGACGTCGTCGCGGAACTGCGGCGGCTCGAACGAGTCGCGCGGGTCCCGCCCGGGCTTCTTGAGCTCGTCGACGATGTCGCGAAGCGTCGGCTCGCCCACCGTGTCGTCGACGTATTGCGCGATGTCGATCGCGTCGACCACCGACGGGTTGCCGACGAGGTCGGACAAGGCGATGCCGCGATCGCGCGCCATGCGTTCGACGAGGTCGTAGCGTTCGGGATGCACGGCCGACGCGTCCAGAGGATGCGAGCTCTCGCGCAGACGCAAGAACCCGGCCGACTGCTCGAACGCCTTCGGGCCGAGGCCGCTCACGCTCAACAGGTCGGCGCGCGACGAGAACCCGCCACTCGACTCGCGGTGCTTGACGATCTGCGTCGCGAGCTTCGGCCCGATCCCCGAAACGCGCCCCAACAACGGCGCACTCGCGGTGGCGAGTTCGACGCCGACGTGATGGACACAGCTCTCGACGACGTCGCCGAGCTTGCGCTTGAGCAACGGCTGATGGACGTCGTGTTGGTACTGCCCGACGCCGATCGACTTCGGGTCGATCTTCACGAGCTCCGCGAGCGGATCCTGGAGTCGACGCGCGATCGAGATCGCGCCGCGCACGGTCAGATCGAGCTCGGGAAACTCCTCGCGCGCCAGATCCGACGCGCTGTAGATGCTCGCCCCCGACTCGTTCACCTGCGCGACGATGACGTCGATCCCGGCGCGCTTCATCGCGCGGCGCACGAACGACTCGGTCTCGCGCCCGCCGGTTCCGTTGCCGACCGCGATCGCGAAGGGTCGATGCGACTCGACGAGTTCGACGAGGTCCTTCTCGGCCGACTGCGCGGACTGCGCACCGCGCGTCAGGTAGACCGTGCGATGCTCGAGGAACTTGCCGCTCGCATCGACGACGGCGCACTTGCACCCGGTACGCAAGCCGGGATCGATCCCGATGACCGTACGGCCCCCGAGCGGCGCCGCGAGCAGCAGATGGCGGAGGTTCTCGGCAAAGACCTCGACCGCCGACTCGTCGGAACGCAGCTTCGCCTCGGCGCGCACGTCGTTGGTGACCGCCGGCGCCACGAGCCGACGAAACGCGTCTTCGGCCGCGGCGCGGAGTTGCGGCGCGAACGGCGACGCGGCGTCGAGACCGGCTTCACGCTCGATGCGGCCGACCGCCGACTCGGGGTCGAGCTCCACGGTCACGCGCAAGACCCCTTCGCGCTCCCCGCGCCGGATGGCGAGGTAGCGGTGCGACGGCATCTTCGCGATCGGCTCGCGGTAGTCGTAGTACGTCTCGAACTTCGTCGGTTCTTTCGTCTTGTCGGCGACCGCCTTCGTGACGAGCACCCCCTCGCGCGCGAAGGCGTCGCGCACGAACTCGCGGATCGACGCGGTCTCGGCGAGCGACTCGGCCACGATGTCGCCGGCGCCGGCGAGTGCATCTTCGGCCGACTCGACTCCCTTCTCGGCGTCGACGAACGCCGCCGCTTCTGCACCCGGGTCGCCGTCGCCCGGCTGGGCGAGGATGCGCTCGGCGAGCGGCTCGAGCCCCTTCTCGCGCGCGATCGTGGCGCGCGTCCGGCGCTTGGGTTTGTACGGCAGGTAGAGGTCTTCGAGCGCCGACTTCGTGGTGCACGCTTCGAGCGCGGCGCGCAGATCGTCGGTGAGCTTGCCCTGCTCTTCGATCGACGCGGCGATCGAGCGCCTGCGCTCGTCCAACTCGCCGAGGTAGTGGAAGCGCTCTTCGATCGAGCGGATCGCCACTTCGTCGAGCGCGCCCGTCACTTCCTTGCGATAGCGGGCGATGAACGGCACGGTGTTGCCTTCGGCGAACAGCCGCACGACCGCGGCCACACCGTCATGGGGCAGTTGGAGCTCGTCACTGATCGCGGGAACGGGATCGAACGTCGTCGCGGGCATGGGTACCTCCGAAGGGCAAGTGGATCGAACGAGGCCGCATCATAGCAACGCTCTGGTTGACAACCCCCCGCGATTCCGCTATCGATGGGCTCCGAAAGGGAATCCGCGTATGCCAGAGCCGCAGACTCGCCCCGCCACCGACGCGTCGGTCGATCGTCTCATCGAGAACATGGAGCGCGTGATCCTCGGGAAGCGCGAGCGCATCGAGTTGGTGTTGATCGGGATGCTCGCCGGCGGTCACATCCTCATCGAAGACATCCCGGGCGTCGGCAAGAGTACGCTCGCGCGCGCGCTTGCTCGATCCGTCGCGGGCGAGTTCCGGCGCATCCAGTTCACGCCCGATCTGCTGCCCTCGGACATCACGGGGATCTCGGTGTTCGATCCCACGCACCGCGAGTTCAAGTTTCAGCCGGGCCCGATCTTCGCGAACATCGTCCTCGCCGACGAGATCAACCGCACGACGCCGCGCACCCAGAGCGCGCTTCTCGAGGCGATGAGTGAAGCCGAAGTCACGGTCGACGGCACGACCCACGCGTTGCCCGCGCCGTTCTTCGTGATCGCGACGCAGAACCCGCTCGAATACACCGGAACATACCTCCTCCCCGAATCGCAGCTCGACCGGTTCCTCTTGCGCATGCGGCTCGACTACCCGACTCAAGACGAAGAGAAGCAGATCCTCGCGAGTCGCCGAACCCACGATCCGCTGCGGGACCTCGAACCCGTCTCGACGCCCGAAGACGTCCGCGCGCTCCGCGCCGCGGTCCGCGAGATCCGCGTCGACGACTCGGTCGTCCACTACCTCACGACGCTCATCGGCGCGACTCGCACGCACGAACACCTCGCGACCGGCGCGAGTCCGCGCGCGACCCTCGGCCTCTATCGCGCGGCGCAGGCGCTCGCGTTCGTCCAAGGCCGCGACTACGTATTGCCCGATGACGTCAAAGCGCTCGCGATCCCCGCGCTCGCGCACCGCGTGCTACCGCGCAACGCATCGATGACTCCCGACCCCGACGACCTCGCGGCCGAGGTCATCCGCGAGATCGTGGCGAGCGTACCGGTCCCGCTATGACCGCCGACCGCTCACGAGCGCTGCCGCGTCGCTTCCGCGTGACGGCGCGCCCCCGCCCCGTCGCTTGGGGATTCGCGACGATCGCGGTGGCCGTGACGCTGTTCGGGATGGACACCTACAACAATGCGCTCGTCCTCGTCGGATGCGTCGCGCTCGGGGTTTGGCTCGCGGCGATCCGCCTCGCGCGGCGCAATCTCCGCGGTCTCTCGATCGAGCGGCATCTGCCGCGCACGGTCTTTGCGGGCTCGCGCTTCCGGACCCGCCTCGTCTTGCGGCGAACCGCGGGCAAGCTGCCCTCCGCCCTGCTCGTCGTGCGCGACGTTCCCGAGAGTCGCGGCCCCGCGCGACGCGGTTCGGCGTTCGTCTCCGCGGTCGAGCAGTTCGAGGCCGACGGCGCGCGAACTCTGATCCAAGAAGGGACACTCTATCGCCGCGGTCTCGCTGCATTCCGCCACGTCTCGGTCACGAGCCGCCACCCGCTCGGGCTGTTCGAAGCCAGCGTGGATCTCCCCTGCGACAACGAGATCGTCGTGTATCCGGAACTCGTGCGCATCCCCGAGCGTTGGATCCCGCAAGCACGCGACGCGGTCCACTTCGGCCAGCGCACTCCCAACGCAGCCGGCGACGACGAGTTTTCGGGCCTGCGCGAATACCGCCCCGGCGACAACCTGCGTCGCATTCATTGGCGCAGCTCGGCGCGCGTCCCCGGTCGCCTGCTCGTACGCGAATACGAACGCACCCCGGCCGAGACGATGACCGTGCGGCTCGACGCGGCGATCGAAGACGACACCGCGGCCGCGCGCGCGCGCTTCGAGCGCGCCGTGCAGATCGCTGCCTCCTTGACGCGCGAGCTCGTACGACGCGGACACGACGTCGAGTTCGTCCTGCGCCACCGCGAAGCCGATCGCTTCCCCGTGCGCACCGCCGGTTCGACGCTCGACCATCTGCTGCACGCGCTCGCACTCGTCGAGCCGGTGCCGATCGCCGAGCTCACCGGCGAAGAGCCCGCACACGCGAAGGGGCCCGTGGCGACGATCCGACCGCAGGATCTCGCCGCGAGCAAACCGCTCGACGCGCGTGTTCTGTGGGGAGGCGACCGCACATGAAACGCCTTCGCGCGATGTCCGGTGACGATGCCGCGATCCGCCGGCGCTCGTCCGACGAAGCGCCCGCCCCGCTCACGACACTCTCGACCCTCTTGCTGCTCGCATGCGGAGCGGGAACCTCGCTCGCCGTGTCCGACCCGAGCGCGCTGCTGTGCATCGCGACCAGCGCGTCGTTCGGTCGGCTCGTCGGGGCGATCGAACGTGTTGCGGGCGCGAGCCGCGCGTCCGTCGCCTCGCGAGCGATCGTTCCGACCGCCATCCTGTTCGTCTGGATCACGCGCGGCTCGTTCCCGATCGACTCGGCCGCGCACGCCACGTTGGCGCTCACGACGACGATGCAGGTTTTCTTGGCGTCCGCCCCGCCCGCGCGACCGCTCGTCGTGTTCGCCACAGTGCTCTCGACGTTCCACCTCGTCCCTCTCGCCTTCACGCTCGACGCGACTCCCTTCCTCGCCCTCGCGTGCGCGATCGGGCTGCTCGCGTTGCGGTTTTGGGTGCTCGCGGAATGGAGCGCGTTCCCCGGCCCGCTCACGGTACGCGGGACTTCCCGGCGGATCCGTCGCGACGAATCCGTCGCGGATCACGGAAGTCGACGGCGGTTCGCACGCCGAACGATCGGCGCTCTCGTGTTATCCGGCGTCTGGCTCGGCGTCGTCGTCTTCGTGCTCGCGCCGCGCGTGAGCATCCGCTCGCTGCTCCCCGAAGCGCCGCAACCCTCGTCGTCGCTCGAGACTCCCGTCACGACGGGCGGCACGCAAGGGACGTCGGCGCCGCACCAAGTCCTCCTCTGGGCGCCGTCCCGAGCTGTCCCTCAAGGAGGCGCGCGCCAACGGGATCTACACCCCCGGCCCGGACCCTCGCGCGCTGACGGCTGC
>JAUIME010000439.1 GCA_030433195.1 bacterium | reverse complement strand
CGTTCTGGTCGATCCAGTCGCCGCCACGCGAGATCGAGAACGACACCGCGGGGATCGTCTTGTAGCAGACGCAGATGTTGACCATCCCGCCGCCGAACGAGATGCCGATACCCGTGAAGTCGGCTTCGGCGAGCTCCGAGAAGACCACCGCGTGGCCTTCGTTGAGCGCCTTCGGGGCGTAGCCCATCTTGCGCAGCAGGCCCTCGAAGAGGCCCTGGTGGTAGATGACGTTGTTGCGCTTGTCGACCGACTCGGCCGGGACCGAGAAGTAGACCTTCTCGCCCTGCGCCTGCGGCTCGCCGAGCACCTTCTCGATGATGAGACGGATCATCGGCAGTGCGTCGACTTCGTCCGGGCTGATGAGCCCGTCCTTCATCGGACGGCGCGTCTCGCGGCCGAAGATGTTCGACAGTTCGAACGCGGCATCGCCAAGCACGACCATCTTGTCGTTGAACATCACGTACGGCACCTTGAGCTGCGTCAGCATGCGCTTGGAGTAGACGTCGCTCTGGATGTCGATGAACGCATTGCGCTCTTTCGAGATCGTGATGCCGCCGTTGTCGTTCTGCACGGCCGACACGAGGTTGGCCGTACCGACGTCGAGGCCCTTGCCGAGCTTGAGCTCGCTTGCGGGCAGCGTCGACTGCGTCTCCGCGGTGTCGGTTTCCGTCACGTTCGAGAATCGGTGGTGCGTCGCCGACTGCCCGCCCGAGGTCGGGATCGTGGCGCCGGCATCCGAATCCTCGACCGGCGACTTGGCTTGCGTCTGCGAAGTCGTGTTGTCGTCAGAGGTTTCCTGACCTTCCCAGTTGAGATCCTTGATCTGCTCGAAATCACCCATCACTTTCTCCTTTTCGAAACCTCTGAATCGCTCCCCCCGGCAGACTCGGATTTGCCGTCCCCGAGCCCCTTGGAGTGCAGTTTCTTCAATCGTGCGAGGTTGGCGCCGATGCCGGTGCCTTCCGAAGACTGGACCGAAATGTTCTCGAGATTGCTCTCGATGCTCTTGCCCGTATCCTTGAAGATGTTGTCGAGAACGATCTTCGCGGCCTCGACCGGCTGCGCGCCGATGGGGCCGCCGCCGCCCGATCCGCCCTGGAACTGTCCGGCCATCTGCTGGACGATCTGATCCATGCTCGAGTGGATGACACTCTCGAGCTGGCTCATCATCTCCTTCTTCTCTTCGGCGCTGTCGCTCGCAGCGTGCGTGCCGCGCTCGAACGAGGCCCGAATCGCGCGCACTTCGCCGACGAGATCTTTGATCTCCTCGTCCGTGTGCGACGGCTTGGCCGGCGCCGCGTGGTGCTCGTGCATGGCCGCTTCGGCCTTCTGACGCGCCTCTTCGCTGGCGTGCAGCTTGTCACGAAGCGAGAGCGCTTCGGTTCGCAGGGTCTTCACTTCGGCGCGGAGTTGATCGTGCTCTTCGGAATCGCCTTCGTGGCGTCGGATGAGCTGCTCGAGCTCCTTCTTGAGCTCGGCGACCTTCTCCTTCATCTCGTCGACCACGCGGCGTTGCTCTTCGAGCAGGCGCACGTCTTCCCCGTGCACGTGTTCGGCGAGCTCGAGCTTGTGGACGAGTTCGAGGTTCTTGCGCTCGACGTCCGTGATCTTGGCGCGGTCTTCCTCGCTGCGCTTGCGCTGCGTGTCGGCATCGGCCAGCAGACGGCGGAATTCCTCACCCGTCGCGCTGATGAGCTGATTGCGCTCCGCTTCGACGACCTCGACGGACCGCTGCTGGATCACGTTGTCCACGGCCTGCGAGATGAGCTCGGAGATGCGCGACGCGCGAACGACCTTCACGGCGCGGCGTCCCTCCTTCTCGAGCTCCTGGATCGTCTTGACCTTGGTGCTCGCTTCGATCACCTTCTTGACGTCGATGCTGTGTTGCTCGCTCATTCCATTCGCCTCAATCGGGCCGGACTCGCCGTCGACGCGGGGACCCCACGCACGGCAGCTTTCTGCGGTCTAGAAGACGCCCTGACCCTTTCGGCAATCCTCCGGAGTAGCTTTAGGAGGAAGGACTCGGGGGGAAGGTTTTCGCGCCCGTCACGAAAGAACACGCGCGCATGGACTTGCAGGGCAAATGCGGCATGAGGGGGCCCGCCGCGGATCGAAAACCGTCGGAGGACGTTCCGGGGCCGCGAATCCGAAAGCGTCCGAACGGGATCTCCGGCCGATCGAGCGACCCGAACCGGATCCCTCGCGAGCCCGCGGCGGTAGGCTATTCGGGTGCGTTTTGCTCGCGCTCGCGCTCGCGCTTGCGATCGCGGTCCTTGCCGCTGCCGCGCTCGTAGCGGAATCGCTCGCGGCGCTGGCTGCGCTCGAGCTGTTCGCGAATCGTCGTGCGGGTGGCGCCGTCGACGATCTCGCGCAGGTAGTAGCCGGGGCGAAGAGATTCGGCGGTCGCCGATTCGACGATCGCGGACCAGGACCGCGACGCGCCGACCGCGAAGATCTCACGCTCGAGGGTCTCGCGCGTGCGCGGTTCGTCGACGAGATCCCCGTGCGACGCGATGCAGTAGTTGCGGATCTGCGCCGCGATCACGCGCCCGAGAAGTTCGTCGCGCAAGCGGAAGGAGTCACCCGCGAGCGAACGATCGCGCGCCCACGACGCGACGCCGTCGAAGCGCCGTGACCCGACCCACTTCTCGAGCAGGTCTTGCCACAACAGATCGAGATCGCGTCCGGGATTGCGGTACGCCTCGGCCTCGAACTCGATTCGCGCGGCGAGCACGCGGCACTCGAGCATCGCGTGCTCGCGGTGCGACGCGAGGGGCGAGAGATCTTGCATGAGCACGGGAAACTCCGCGCGCAGCCACTCTTCGTCGGAGGCGAACGCCGAGAACAAGAGCGTCACCGCGCGCTCGGTCGCGCGCGATGCGACTCGCGCGAACTCGGGCGGCTCCGTCGGCAACGCCTCGCGATAGAGCGCGCGACCGATGCGGCCGAGCAGCCCTTCGAGCGATCCCGCGTCCGCGAAGCGATCCGCGCGCACGCGCTGCACTTCCCGTTCGAGGAGATCTCTCACGAGATCTCGATCGAACCCCATTCCGACGACGAGGCGTCGGACGGCGCGCACCGCATCGTCTTGCGTGAGGCGCTCGGTGAGAAGCGGAAACCGCGCCGGCGGCTGCATGGGCAGCGACCACGGTACACGGCCTTCGAGGTCTGCGGCTCGCGACGACGTCACCCTCGCGACCGCATCGAGGAGGCCTCGCACGGTTTCGTCGGGCAACTCTTCGTGACGCTCGACGCGATCGAGCTCGCCCCCGTAACCCGCGCTCTTGGCCCATCGATTCCGGGCCTCGAAGACGTCGCGAAGGGCCGCCGCGGATTCGTCCCAAACGGTCGCGAGCGCGAACCACGCTCGGCGCCTGCGGTCCGATGCGGGGTCGTGGTCGAGGATGCGGTCGATCGCGGCGACCGCGGTCGGCCGTCCCTCGAACTCGACGAGTCGCCCGCGCACCCACTCGCTCGCGGCAGCCTCGGCGCGCCGCATCTCGGTGACACGCTCGCGCTCGGCCGTCGCGTCCATCCACTCGAGCATCGCGAGGTCGGCCCGTCGTCCGAGTCGAGCATCGTCGAGCCACGGCCGCGCCGCGCGCGCGACGGCGAGCCGCGACGCGATCCGTTCGCGACCGTCGGCGGAATCGGCCAATGCCGCCTCGATGCGATGCGCGGCCTCGGCGGACGACATCCCTTCGGAGCGCCTCGCGCCGATACCGCATCCCGCCGTCGTGGCGATCCACGCCGTGGCGAGCCCGAGGGCGAGGATCACGAGTCCCGTCCGGCGGGGTCTCATCTGCCGCCCCCGCGCGATTGGAGCTGCCGGCGCAACTGCTCGATCGCGCGCGAGACCGTCTCGTCGGGTCGGATCTCGACCGCACGCTCGAACTCGCGGACCGCCCCGGCCGTGTCCCCGCGTTGTTGCAGCAGCCGGCCGTGGGCCAGCCGGTACGAACGCTCGATGTCGACGGCCACCGTCCCTTCGGCCAACTTCATGGCCTCGCGCAGCGAGCTGGTCGCGCGCTCGAAGTCACCCGCGGCGAACGCCTCGCGCCCGCGCGTGTAGGCGATGCTCCCGAGACGCTCGCGGATCGACGTCGCTTCGGGTGCGAGCTGGCGCGCGTCGAGCAAGAACGCCTCGGCCGGCTCGATCGCACCGAGCCCCAGCAGGATGGAGCCGAAGCGCTGGTACGGATCGACCGGCAGACGATCCGCAGCGGCCACCTCCGCGTCGACGACACTCGGCAGCACGCGCCGCCAGCGAGCCATCCACTGCGCTTCGTTCGCCGTGAAGTCCGCTCGCGGAATCTCGGGAGCGAGATCGCGGTGCAGCATCACGAACACGCGATGGTCGACGTAGACGAGCCGCCACATCGCGGACGCTTCGCGACGCTTGACGAAATCGAGCTGAGCGTCGCCGAGGCCGAGCACGACGACCCCGACGTCTTGTTGTTCGGCGAAGTGCTCGAACTCGGCGTCGCTGCTCCCGAGCCGCCGGTACTCGAGCAGTTGCTCCTCGCCGTACACCTCGAGCCGCGGATCGAAGAACACGGAATACCCGCGATACAGCAGGTACGACCCCTCATTCAAGAAATTGAAGACCCGCTCGCCGATCACGCCATTCTCTTCGAGGAAATCGACCGCGCCGACGGGATGCGCGAACGGGTTCACACCGAGACCGAAGCGGCTCGTCTCGGACTTCGAGAACCGATTCGTCATCAACATCCACGACGTGACGGCGACGACGACGATCACCGCGATCGACGCCGCGGGAGAAGCGATCCCGCGCGCGCGTTCGAGCGAGCGACTCCAGATCCACGGCGTACGACGCACGCAGTCGATCACGAACGGGAGCGACACGATCACGAAGAGCGGCACGTTGCGCACCGCCGTCGTCGAGAGATACCCAAACGCGACCGTGCAAAGCGCGAGGAACACGTCGAGCCGGCCGATGCACAGCACGCCCGCGATCGCGACGAGCACGAGGAGCACCGTGTAGCACGCGATCGCCGGCCCGGTCGTCGGCGCGGTGAAC
>JAUIME010000438.1 GCA_030433195.1 bacterium | reverse complement strand
CGCAGGCATGTTCGCGTACGCGCAGCCCGGGGCGGCGTTGCTTTGGATGTGGCTGGTAGGCTTGCGGCGCACTCGGCCGGCGTCACGCGCCGTTCGTGTCCGCCTCGCCCGGCTCACTCGGACCCGCGACTTCGACGAGCATCTCGACTTGCCCCAGTCGGTGCAGCGCTTCGTCGCGAAGCGCGCGCACGTGCACGGCAAACGCGGCGATCGTGACCGCGATCACGAGAGCGAGCATGGCGATCGCGACGCGATACCGCCTGATCATGCGTCCGACGAAGTAGCCGGGGTGTGCGGAGCGCACGCGGATCGGTCGACCGTCGAGCCATGCTTCGAGATCGCTCGCGAGCTCCGAGGCGGTGCCGTAGCGAAGGCTCGGATCGCGCTCGAGGGCGCGTGCCGTGATCCAATCGAGGTCGCCGCGGAACCGGCGATCGACGTCGCGAAGACGCGTCGCGTCGCGTTCGGTCGCGAGCCGGACGAACTCGGCGAGCGAACGCGCTTCGTGCGGGCGGCGTCCCGCGAGCAGCTCGAAGCCGAGCACGCCGAGGGCGTAGACGTCCGACCGCGCGTCGGCGACGCTCGCGTCGGCGTGCAACTGCTCGGGGCTCGTGTAGGCAAGCGATCCGAGGAAGGATCCTTCGCGCGTCATCGGGTCGGCGTCGAGATCGCTTCGGACATCCTTTGCGATACCGAAGTCGATGACCTTGACGACCGGGGCACGATCGACCTCGGTCACGAGGACGTTCGACGGCTTGAGGTCACGATGGATGACGCCGCGCGCGTGCGCGTGCCGCACGGCGATACAGACGTCGCGCCACAGACGGACGCGTTCGCGCGTGCCGAGTTCGTGACGATCGGCGTACTCCGTGAGGGGCGGTCCGTCGACGAGCTCCATCACGTAGTACGGTCGGCCGTCGCCCGTCACGCCCGACTCGAACACCCTCGCGATCGACGGATGCTCCATGCGGGCGAGGGTCCGTTGTTCGACTTGGAAGCGCCCCAGCGCATCGCCGTCGCCGAGGTCATGCCGCAAGATCTTGATCGCGACGCGACGTTCGAACGGCCCCTTCTGGCGCGCGGACCAGACGTGCGCGAAGCCGCCCGATCCGAGCGGCTGCAGGTCCGTGAACGAAGCGACCTCGGGGGGAAGCGTCGGCCCGTCTTGCGGCGGGCGCGACACGTCGTCTCGGAACGCGGCGCCGAGCGCGGGCGTCTCGAGGAACGCCGAACTCTCGTCGACCGTGTCGAGGAGATCGCGGACGTCGGCAACGAGGTCGCGGTCGCCTTCGGCGGTCGTCAGGAGCCATGCTTCGCGGTCTTCGACGGGGACGTCGAGCGCGCGAACGAAGAGCTCACGGATCTTCTCGTAGTGGGTGGCGTTCATGTTCGGGAACCGTCCAAGCGGCTCGTCGTGCGGCGGGCGTGCCGATTATCGGGATTCGCGGCGGGGCGGGCAAGCCTTGACGCGTCGATGCCATAGGCGACAATGGCGGCCCGACCCCGCAACGAGGCCCGCACCCGACGACCCGAGACCATGAGCGACGTTACCGCTGCAGCGGGCAGTTCGCCCGACGACTGGACGAATGCCCTCTACGCCGAGATCAAGCGGATCGCGACCCGCCATCTGCACGGCGAGCGCGACGGGCACACGCTGCAGGCGACGGCCCTCGTGCACGAAGCGTACCTGCGCCTCCACGGTCGCGAGATCGAGTGGGAGTCGTCGGCGCATTTCCTGGCGCACGCCGCGAGCGTCATTCGGCGTGTGCTCATCGATCACGCGCGCACGCGAGGACGCGTCAAGCGCGGCGGGGATCGCGAGCGCGAGCCGCTCTCGGACGAGACGCCGAATCCTGCCGGAACGGACGCGGTCGACGTGCTCGACCTCGACGCGAGTCTCGAAGAGCTCACGCGGCTGGCTCCACGTCAGGCGCGAATCGTCGAACTGCGCTACTTCGGCGGGCTCACGACTTCGGAAGCGGCCGAAGTGCTCGGGGTCGCTCCACGCACCGTCGAGGCGGATTGGACGATGGCCAAGGCATGGCTGCTGCGTCGCCTACGCGATCCTGAGGCGTGACGCCACCCTCAACGCGACGCCGACGTTCAACGCGGAAGGCGCGACGGTCCTTCGTACTTGCGCAGCGCCCTCGTCAGCGACACGAGGGCCAGTAGCAAGATGATCGTGAACGGCAGCGCGGCCGTGATCGACGCGGCTTGCAAGGCTTGCAGTCCACCCGCGACGAGGAGCGCCGCGGCGACGGCGCCTTCGGTGACTGCCCAGAACAATCGCGTGCCGACCGGGGGATCGGGGTTGCCGCCCGAGGCCAGGATGTCGATCACCATCGAGGCCGAGTCCGACGACGTCACGAAGAACAGGATGATGCACAGCGTCGCGATGCCGGCCGTGATCGCGACGAGCGCGGTGCCACCGAACAAGCCGTCGAGCAGCGCGAACAAGACCGTCGGTAGCGGATCGATGACGGCCGTGGCGTCGTCGTTGACGATCGGCGCCGACAGGTAGTCGACCGCCGTGAGGGGTTCGAGTTCGCTCGGGTAGACGCCATCGACGGCCGGGAGCGGTGCGCCCTCGGCATCGGTTTGGCGGACGCGATACTCGGGAAGTTCGTCGAGGATCGCGGCGTCGGCGGCCGGGCTCGCGGCGGCGAGGCGATGGACGTGGTGGTCATGTTCGCGGAGCGTCGTCGAGCCGAACGCCGTGAGCCACGCGATGCCGACCGCGGTCGGGACGAGCAGCACGCCTGCGATGAACTCGCGGATCGTGCGTCCGCGTGAGACCCGAGCGATGAACATGCCCACGAACGGCGACCACGCGATCCACCACGCCCAGTAGAAGACCGTCCACGAGTTGAGCCACGCGCGTCCCTCGCTCGACGTCGCGCCGGTGCGGAACGAGTTGAACGGGAGCAGTTGCAGGTACGCGCCCGTATTCTCGACCGTCGACGCCAGGAACGCCGTGAGTCCGCCGCCGAAGACGACCGTGATCATGAGCACGCCTGCGAGCGCCATGTTGAGCTCGCTCAAGCGGCGGATCCCCGTACCGAGTCCGAGCACGACCGAGACCGTCGCGACTCCCGTGATGCCCGCGATGAGGAGGACTTGCGTCGTCGTGTCGAGCGGCACCCCGAACAAGAATGCGAGGCCCGCGTTGACTTGC
The DNA here is from genome assembly GCA_030433195.1 of bacterium. Classification (GTDB taxonomy): domain Bacteria; phylum Planctomycetota; class JACOTG01; order JACOTG01; family JAUIME01; genus JAUIME01. The sequence goes on along the minus strand of JAUIME010000438.1, from coordinate 1,876 downwards.
TGCGCGCCGATCCCGAGCGACGTCGCGACACCGGTGAGCGTCGCCACGATCGCGAGCACGTCGATGGCGTCGCCGGTGCGACCCCAGACGCGGTCGCCGAGCAGCGGGTGCAGCAACGAACGGAAGCCGAGCGGCATCCCGTGACGAAAACCGAAGTACGCGAGCGCGAGCGCGACGAACGCGTAGAGAGCCCACGGATGCAGGCCCCAGTGGAAGATCGTGACGGCCATCGCGACACGGCTCGGTGCGAGTCCGTCCGCGATCCCGGGCGGTGTCGATTGGAAGTGGTAGATCGGTTCGGCGACGCTCCAGAACACGAGCCCGATGCCCATGCCCGCGCTGAACAGCATCGCGAACCACGTCAGGCGACCGAACTCGGGCGGCTCGTCGTCACGACCGAGGCGCACGCGTGAGTAGCGTCCGAGCGCGAGCCACGCAGCAAACGCGAGGAAGCCCGACAACGAGGCCACGTAGAGCCATCCGAACTTGTTGCCGATCCAACTCTGGGCGCTGCTGAAGGCGTCGCTCATCGAGGCCGACGGGATGAGGAACGTCAGCGCGACCAACACACCGACGATGAGCGCCCCGACCGGAAACACGACGGGATGCATCTCGAAGTGCGGTCCGATGCTCACATTGGGGAGCTCGGGCGTATCGGGCGACGGTTCTCCCAAACCGGGGTAGGGATCGTCGGCCGATGCGTGAGAACTCTCGGGTCGTGCGCGTGGATCGCGGGACGGATCGCTGCGATCGCCGCCGTTCATGGGCGTTCGAACAAGAACACGCCCCACGCGAGGCGACCGGCTTCGCCTCCGTCGACCCAGTGGCGAAGGCCGCGCTTCATGCGCTCGATGTAGTCACCGGACACCTTGTCGTCGAGGCGCGCAGCGTAGGCGACCGTCGTTTCGAGCACGCGCGTGTAGTGTTTCACGAGCTGCGCGGTCATGTCTTCGTAGCCGAGGTCGCGCCAACCGAGAGCGGCCGCGGTTTCGAGATAGAAGCCCGGGGAACCGAGGTCCGTCAGGTGAATGCGCGCGAGGATCGCCTCGAGCTCGCCGGGTTCGGTCCCGTCGCTACGCATCGGGTCGGTGAAGACGAAACGCCCTCCGGGGCGGAGCGTCCGGTGGACCTCCTCGAGCACTTGACGCCGGTCCCCCGAGTGGAGGATCGCGTCCTGACTCCACACGAAGTCGACCGAAGCATCGTCGAGCGGAACCTTCTCGAATGCGCCGTCGAGCACCGTGATGCGATCCGAGACGCCGCTCTGCTCGTTGAGCGCGCGATTGCGTTCGTTCTCGGCCTCGGAGAGATTGAGGCACGTGACCCGACATCCGAAGCGTTCGACGAGTCGTCGTGCCGCGCCGCCGTAACCCGACCCGAGGTCGAGTACGTGATGTTCGGTCTTCACGTTGCCGAGGCGATCGGCGAGGTGGTCGACCGTGCGTCGGCTCGCCGTCTTGATCGGTTCGTCGGGCGATTCGTAGAGCCCGACGTGGATGTCTTCCCCACCCCAGACTTCGGCGTAGAACGTGTCGGCGTCGGAGCTGTTGTAGTAGTCGCGCGCGGTGCGCGTGGCATCGTCGTACGTCGAGGTCACGACCCGTCTCCTCGGTATTGCTCGTCGGTCAGCGTGTCGTAGCTCTTCTCGGCGACGTGGACGAAGAAGTCCGGTTCGGAGTCTTGGTAGGTCTCTTGGAAGTCGCCGAAGGTGTCGATGCGCTGGAAGCCGACCTCGCGCAGCAGTCGGCGCGTGTACTGCTTGCGCAGCGGGAACATGTTGAGGTGGTACTCGGAGCCGTCGGGGAATCCGTAACGGAATCGGGCGAGTCCCTCGTCGATGTGCTCCGGCTCGGCCGTTACGCGATCGCCGCAGTAG
>JAUIME010000437.1 GCA_030433195.1 bacterium | reverse complement strand
GCCGGCGATCTCACCGTCGGCGAGCTCGACTTCGCGGCCGGTCTCGGCGAACTCGAGGCGGAACTCCGACGAATTGACGCGCGTGAACTCGAGCTCGTTGGCCTGGTCGCGCGTGACGAGGATCTGGCCGGCGACGAGGACCGTGGCGGACCCGTCGGCCTGGTCGACCACCTGCGCGTCGACGAGACGGTTGAGCTCCTTGAGTAGCAGCGTTCGTTCGTCTTTGATCTCGTTGGCGCTTCCGCCGGCGGCCGTCTCTTGAAGGATCTGGGCGTTGAGCTGCGAGATGTTCTCGGCGAGTCGATTCACCTCGAGGAGCTTGCCGTCGATCTGATTCGCCACGTCGTCGGCGAGCGACGAGACCTGCGAGGAGAGCAGATGAAAACGTTCACTGACGGTCGTGCCTTCATTGGCGAGGGCCGAGCGCAACTGGGTGTCTTGAGGCGATGTCGTGAGCGGCGTCAGGGCCGAGAAGAACGACGACAAACGCGTCGAAAGCCCGGCTTCCGAGGGCTCCTGGAAGCGGGACTCGATTTCGCTGTACGCGAGGCTCAGCATGTCGAATCGGCCGAGCGCACGCTCTTGCGTGCGGATTCGATTGTCGAGGAGCGAGTCGGTGATGCTGTTGATTGACGAGGCTTCGACGCCGGTGCCGATGAACAGCCGCGGATTGACTTCGAGTGAGGGCGTCGTGCGCAGCAGCACACGCTGGCGTGAATAGCCCGGCGTCGCCGCGTTGGCGGTGTTGTTGCCGGCCGTCTGCATCCCGACTTGAGCGGTGAGCAGGGCACGCAGTCCCGTGATGTATCCGATCATGAGCGCACCTCTCAGACTTCGGCGCGGAACAGTGCGCCGCCGCGCTCGCCCGAGCCGGTCGTTCCCGCGGGACCATAGGTCTTGCGGGGGGTCGGGAGCGGGTTCGCCATGAGCAAGTCGAGCGTCTCGGACACCATGCCCGACGCGAAGCGCAGTAGATACTGGTTCTGTCGGTTGCGGTTCATGGTCTCGCGTAGGAGGCGACGAAGCTCGTCTCGCTGGGCGAGAAGCCCGTCGCGCTGCGTCTCGTCGACGTGATCGGCGATCTTGGTCAGCGTCAGAGGGCCGGTCGTCGTGCCGAGGATCGTCGCGACGCGCTCGAGCAGGTCGTTGCGCTCGCCTTCGATCGGCGTGAGCTCGGCGAGGCGGTCACGAATCCGACCGAGGGTACGGTCGAGTTCTTCGTGGTCGCCGGCCTGGATCGTCTTGCCCTCGTGCTCGACGAGCTCGAGCAGAGCCGTACGCTCCGCGATCTCGCGGTCCAGATTGCGCCTCAGCGCATCCAGAATCTCGTTCATCTCCTCACTCCATTCTCTGGACCTTGGGCGGGCTTTGACACATGATTATCGGACCCGCCGTCCTTGACTTGATCGGGTTTCCCCGCAGTTTCATTTTCGGGTACAGGAGCCGTCCGTCGGACCGCCTCCTCGAAGAGGTCCGCGATGCCGAGATGCCCCGAACGGGCCATTTCGCGTGACATCAGGTCGTCGAACAGCCCCTCGTACACTTCCTTGCCGGCCCCGTCGCCGAACAGTCCTTCGTCGGAGACCGACTTGCGCATTTCCGCGAGCATCTTCGCGTAGAACAGCGCCTCGAATCCCTCGGCGGCCGCGCGTACGCGGTTCAATCCGTGCCGGGCCGAGTCGTCGACCGCGAGCATCGTCTCGCGATCGAGAGGCATCGCCCGGTCCTCGGTGCGGGGGAGCATCTCGGCGAGGAGGCCGCGGTGCGCGCCGGCCTCTCGGAGCGGGAAGAATCCCGACGTCGAATCGATCTGCATGTTCGCGATCTCCTATTGACGGACGAGCTCGGCGTGCAACGCGCCGGCTTCTTCGAGGGCGACGAGCAGGCTGATGAGATCGCGCGACGAGACCCCGAGTGCGCCGAGCGACTCGGCGATCGCCGATACGCTCACACCGGGGTCGAGCACGATCACGTCCGTGAGATCCTCTTCCGTGGTGATGTCGGTGCGGTCGAGCACCTCGGTGTTGCCGCGCTCGGCGAACGCCTCGGGCTGCGATGCGACCGGGCTCTCGCGGATCGTGACGTGGAGGCTGCCGACATTCACGGCCACGGGCTCGATGCGTACGCCCTGGCCGACGACGATGGTTCCCGTGCGCTCGTTCACGACCACGCGCGCGGGCACGCGCGGCTGAACGGTCAGGCGCTGGATCTCGCCGAGCAGCGCGACGGATCCGTTCGTGGCGAGCCACTCGTCGGGGATGTCGACCCGAATGACGCCCGCGTCGACCGGCTGCGCGATGCCCGGAAAGCGAGCTTCGATCGCGTCGGCGATACGCCGTGCCGTCGTGAAATCGGGTTCGTGCAGCATGAGCGTGATGCGGCCTTGATCGTCGACCGGTCGCATGCGGACGGTCTCTTCGACGATCGCCCCGTTCGGGACGATGCCGACGGTCGTGTGGTTCTTTGTGACCTGGGCACCGTCGCCTCCGGCCGAGAATCCACCGACCACGACCGCGCCCTGCGCGAGCGCGTAGACGCGACCGTCGTCGCCGTAGAGAGGCGCCTGGATGAGCTGCCCTCCGACGATGCTCGTGGCGTCGCCGAGCGAGGCGACCGTCACATTGATGTGCGATCCGTTCTCCGCGAAGGGCGGGAGATCGGCCGTGAGCAGGACCATCGCGGCGTTCTTCGAGTTGATGTCTCGCGCGTCGATGTTGAGATCGGCGTTGGCTTGGATGTTGGCGAGCATCTTGCGCGTGGCCTGCGACTGGTCGCCGGTCCCGTTCAAGCCGACGACGAGGCCCGTGCCGTAGATGTGGTTCGCGCGCACGCCCTTGACGTGCGTGAGTGTCCCGACGGGGACGCCGACGACCGTCGGATCGAGCTCGTCGTCGATCGACAGCTCGAGCGGTGCGGTCGCCGTCGACCGGCGATACGACGCGTAGCCGCCCGAGTCGCGCAAGGTGGCGTTCGCGAGTTCGTCACGTCGAGCGGTGCGCGCGCCGGGGGCGGCCGGGTTCTCGATCGCGTTCTCGATCGTCGTCGGCACGCGCGACGTCGGTGCGTCGTCGAACGTCGTTCCATGGAGCAGCAGGCACAGTGCGAAGCGGGTGATCATCGTCTCGGATCCTCTTCGAGGGTTCGGTCTTCGGGCTCAGGAATCAGAACGGCCACAGGAAGTCGAGCAGCGAGTCGAACCAGTTGCGGTTCGTCGCGTTCGTGAGCGGGCCGGATCCCTCGTAGCTGATGCGCGCCTGCGCGACCTTCATCGACGACACGGTGTTGACCGTGGAGATGTCGCGCGGGCGTACGATGCCGCTGATGCGAATGCGCTTGTGCTCGCGATCCATCGTGATGTCGCGGCTGCCCTCGATGACGAGGTTCCCGTTCGGCAGCACGTCGATCACCATGACCGTGAGACTCGTCTGGAAAGTTCCGTTTTTGTTGTAGGTCGCCGAGCCGTCGAACTCGGTCGAGCTCGTGGTCGAGACCGACGGGAGCGTGTTGAAGGTGTTCGGCTTGATGTTGAAGTCGGTGATCGCGGCGTCGAGCGACGACTCACGCTCGAGCGACGTCGACTCGTTGTTCTGGATGACTTGGCTCTCTTGGATCTGGATCGTCAGGAGGTCGCCGACGCGACGCGCCGTCGAGTCCGCGAAGATCGCGCGGCGCTGGGTGCTCTGCTGCCAGATCGACTGCGCCGAAGCCGGAGCCGACGCGAGCGCGAGCATGGCGAGAGCCGCGACGAGCGTCGCGATGCGGGCGGTGGTTGAACTGAAATGCATGTCATCTCCTCGTGCCGGGACGGGGCCCCGGTCGGTTGCGGAATTCATCGCGTGCCGACGCGGACGGTCTTCGCGTCCACGACGAGAGCGCGCACGGTGCGACCCGAGCGCGCGTTGCGCACGGGAATCTCTTGTCCCTCGTAGCCGTTCGCGTCGACGACGCCTTCGGTCGAAACGCGCAGCGGTCCCGAGTCGAGCAGCATGGTGACCGAGTCGCCGCGGCGTACCGTGAAGGGGCGGTAGGCGTCTCGGGCCGTGAGAACCTCGCCGGCCGCGAGCGGTCGTCGCGCGATCCGTCCTTCGATGTCACGGAAGTCGGTGAGCGCGCGGGCGCTGCCGCTACGCGTGAGCTCGGTGAGCGTGAGCTCGAGGTTGGAGGCGTCGAGTGTTTCGTCCCGAGCGATCGAACGCTTGGCCGTGAGCACTTCGCCGACCATGCGAATCCGGAACGAGATCGCGACCGAGGGAAGCGCGCGTCCGTCGACGCGCAGGCGGGCGTCGACCCACGCGATGCCGGGACGCAGCACGGTGCTTCGCGGGTGATACGTGATCGAGACGCCTTCGACACCGGCCGGGGCCATCACGTCGCGCGGTGTGGTCTCGGCGAGGATCTCCACGCGCAAGCGCGGGTCGTCCGTGGCGAGGGCCTCGGCGAGGGCGTCGAGGGCTCCGCGTTGGAGCCGCGAGCCCGCGATGCGCGTGACGACGGGACGTACGACGGTCGTCGCGGCTCCGCCGACGCGAAGGTTGTCCGCGGTGTGCCCGGCATCGAGCAGCTTGCTCGCGACGAAGGCGGCCGAGACGCGATAGACTTCGCCGGCACTCGGTGCGAGACCGAGACGCGTCGCGGCGATCGAGTCTCGGTGCTCGGCGTCGCCGCCCTCGATCGAGGCTACGTCGGCAACGGTCAGATTCCATCCCGGCACCTGCGCCGAAGAGCGCAGCTTCACGTGGACGATCGAGGACGCGCCGGCGTCCTCGGTCGAGTCGTCGGCGAGCGCGGGGGACGTTCCGACCACGCCGAAGATCGCGAGAAGCGCGATCGACGCGGCGATCGCGAGCCACCGGATCGGTCGCGCGTGCCGGCGAAGGCGCGGGTTCGTTCGAATGTCGTGAGCGAGAGCCGTCATCGTGCGAGGTCTCCTTACCGGATGATCTGGTTCACGGTGGACAGCATCGTGTCGCTCGTCCGAATGACGCGCGAGTTCACCTCGTAGGCGCGTTGCGCCGTGATGAGGCCGACGAGCTCGTTGACGACCTCGACGTTGGAG
>JAUIME010000436.1 GCA_030433195.1 bacterium | reverse complement strand
GCGGCGCTTCGCGGTGGCTCGATCCCAGCGCGAGCGGGCCCGGCACGACCGCATGAACAGCCGCGAGCAGAAAGCAAGCGGCGACCCGTCGTTTCGATGACATGAAAACCTCCTTCGGCAACGTCTCGTGCGTCCGCCTCCGCGAGCCCCCACGGATCCGCGTCGCGGTCGCAATTTCGGAGCACGTTACGCACGGCGACGCGAATCGGATTTCGATCGTCGCCGAAGGATCCGACCGAAACCGCGAAGTACGATGCGACGAAGGCACCTACGGAAACGACGAACGGAACCTTCATGCCCTCTGCCGCCCCGCCCCCAGCCCCCGAGCCCGACCGCACGACCGAGCCCTCGGGTCGGAACCGCTCCACGTCTTCGTCCGATCGAGGCCCCGCCTCGCGAGGCTCGAAAGGCATCCTCGCTGGATTGCGAAACCGATGGCGCCACCACGTCGGGGACCGGCCGCTCGCGGCCGCGATCCATCGGGAAATCGTCGCGCTCGGCTACGCACGGAGCACGGCGCGGATTCGTGATCTACGGCTCGCCGCCGTGGAGCGGCCCGGCTATCGACAGGTCTACCGTTTCGAAGCGTCGGCGCGTGACCGAGACGACGAGTCTGTCGCCGATCTGTACGGAGTGTCACGGGAAGATCCGCGGTCGACGAGGATCGACGTCAAGGTCACGGCGAGCGAGGTGGATCGCGACCGCGTCTTCGCGGCGTGGTCCGACGGCATGATCACGCTCGAGACGATGCGCGAGCGCCGGCGATCGCGGCTCGAGATCGCGTTGCTCGCGGCGTTCGGCATCGCCATCGCTCTCGCGATCGTCAGTGCGATCACGGGAAGCTGAACCGACGCGAACCGAATCCGTCCGCTACGGCAGGATCGAGAACTCGACCTGATTGGTGATGGCGTAGCCGTCCGGACCGTCGTCCGTCTCGAGGAGCGCTTGCAGGTAGAACGTTCGGCCGCGCAGGTGCGGCTTGTCGGGAATCGTCACCGTCCACGCGAAGAGGCCGTCGGCGTCGATCCGCGGTTCGCCGTTGCTGAGGCCGTCGAAGATCGTGCGCAATCCGGGGCCGAAGTCGAGGCAGAACGTGCCGACGCCGTCGATGAACACCGGGCCGTCGCCCGTATCGGCAAAGAGCGTGAAGCGGGCTCCCGGATCGCCCCCGATCACGAGCCCGAGCTCTTCGCCCGGCACGCCGCCCGCGAGCGAGAGTACGAGATCGGCGTCCGCTTGCCCCGAACAGAGAATCGGGGTGCGTCCCGTTGGGGGCACTTGCGCGGAGGGGCCGCGATACGTCCCGCCGCTGATCGCGTCAGGCGCTTGGAAGCCGATGAAGCACACGAGCGCAAGCACCCCACACCTTGCCCATCCCCCCGGCATGTCACCGAACATTCCCCGCATGGGCGGCGCGTCGTCCCATCGATTCATGGCTTCCTCCATCGTGAACAGCGCAGATCCGTTCCCCGAAGACGGCGCAACGAATCGTAGCACGATCCGTGCCCGAACCGGCCCGGCATTCGCGGTCGACGAATCCTGGTACACTGGACACTCGCTCGAAACCGAATCTGGAGAATCGGGAGAGACACATGAATGCACGATCACAACGACGAACGACCGGATCCGCGGCCATCGCAGCGCTCGTGGTGGCCGTCCTCGCGCTGATTCTTCCGGCTTGCAGCGACGGCAGCAGCGGAAACAAGCCGGGCCCGCTCGGCGTCGTCTCGGTCGAGGGGATCGCCGAAGACGATACCGTGCCGCGCAATCGATTCCTCGAGGTAACGTTCGACGACCGCGTCGACCGCGACACCGTCTCCGCGACCGCGTTCGCCGTGCGCATGGGCACGGAGATCGTACCCGGTCGCATCGAGATCGCCGACGACGATCGCAGCATCCGCTGGTACGCGGTCGTCCTGCCCGGCGACTCGAACGACTACTTCCCGCAAACGTCGCCGCCGATCAACGGCATCGGGCTCCCGGCGTTCGCCGACCTGCGACTCGAGATCCTCGCCGACGTCGAGCGCGGCGTCCTGAGCCGCCGCGGCGAACCGCTCGAGTCGACGTTCACGGTCGCGTTCCGAACCACCGACGCGTTTCTCCCCGAGGATCCGCCGATCGCCCCCGGGCTCGCGGCCGACCCGCTCGGGATCGATCCCGCACCGATCCAGTTCGGAAATCCCATGAGTCTCGACCCGGCGGATTGGCCGCTCCTCGACCCCGTCGATCCTGTCTTCACGATCCGATTCGACGAGGCGCTCGACCCGGCTACGGTGTTGGCCATGAGCACCGTCTCGATCGTGAATGTCTCAGATCCCGCGATTCCGGTATCGGGAGTCGGCGAGATGGCGCTCGTGCGCGCCGAGCTGACGCCCGACGCGCGATCGATCACGATCGATCCGATACTCTCGCTTGGCGATGATCCCAACTCGAGCGAACCGTTCGCGTTCGAGATCCGCCTCGACGCGGGAATCCGAGATCTCGCGGGAAACGCGCTCGCGCCGACCGGCTTCGGATTCCGCACCGCCGACACCCCGGGAGAGCCCAACTATTCGATCATCACCGAGACGTTCGACGACGACTCGATGAACCAAGACGACTCGACCGCGATCTGGGGCGGCGGTGAGCTCGCGGCGCGACCGGTGTCGTCGCGAACCGTCGACTACCTCCCGATGCTGCCGCGCGGCGTCGGCACTCCCCCGCCGAACGTCTACAAGCTCGCCCATCCCCTCGTGGAGAGAACCAACCCGTCCACGCCGAACGGCTGCCGCTTCCAGATGCAGTTCCACGCGACGGACATCCCGCACGACCCCGAGTACATCGTCGGCATGAGCTGGGGTCCCAAATCGAACTTCGTCTTCGACTCCGGATACCGCGGGCTCGTCATGAAGCTCGGCGTTCGCGTCCTGAACCCGCCGGAACTCAGCTTCGTGTACGAGGACAACTTCGACCTGTCCGTGCCGGGGAATCCCGCGACGGTCTTCGAGGGCGACTACTACGTCCGTAACGCGCTCGACCGCGAGTGGGAGCCGTGGCCCGACTTCCAAGACTGCATCCTCTGGGAGAGCAACCGAAACCTCATGCTCGACGTCCGAATTCCCGACAACGGGGATACCTTCCAGCTCTTCCGAAACGACTCCACGCGGTCGTTCCCGCGAAACCGCATCTTCTCGAACGCCGACGACGACCGCGGTCGCAACGGTCGCGAGAACACCCAGTACGAACATCGATTCGAGCTCGTCCGCTCGATCAGCCGCGCGCTCTCGAAGGGATACGAAGCGCCCGCGCTCGCGCCCGACTACGAGGCCTACCTCGTGGTTTCCGACCCGTCGCGCACGGGCACGTCGATCGACGTGCGCTTTGCGGGAACGTCGGTCGGCGACGAGCCCCGAGTCGAACAGTTCGATCCTGATATCGACGTCGCCGACTCTCGCGAGGCGATCGCGTTCCTCATCGACCTCGTCGGAAATCCGATGACGGGCGTCGTACCGCGCGTCGATTCGATCCACATCGCGGTACGGGATCTCACGGAGTGACCGGCCCGCCGCGCCGGGATCAGTCTTCCGGCGCGGCGATGTCGTAGGTTTCGCCGTCGAGTTCGACCGCATCACCGACGTGGAGCTTGCGGCCGCGCCGAGTCTCCACCTCGCCATTCACACGGACCTCGCCCGCTTGGATTCGCGTCTTGGCTTCGCCGCCCGTATCCGCAAGACCGGCGAACTTCAAGAACTGATCGAGCCGGATGACCGGCCCGCCCGATGGGACTTCGTCATCTGTTTGCATCGCGTGCCTTTCCGCTCGCCGTTCCACGAGCTTCGCAGCGCGACAGTGTCGCTCCCGCTCGCCCGTCGTTCAATCGATTCTCGCAAGGCGCCTCCCTCTCGTGGCCGCCGGCCTGCCGAACCGCTGACATGACGATCGCGAGACGCTATCCTGCTCGCATGACCGCTCGTTTCCGCTTTCTCCCGGCCTGCAACGACTCCGCGCTCGCGCCGTTCACGGGCTCGACCGATCGCCTCGCACCGCGTCACGTCGAGATGTTCGACGACGGATCGATGCCGGCCAAGGTCGCGCAAGCGATCGCCGCGACGCGCTCGATCTCCATCAAGGAATTCTTCGAGTCGACGGAGTTCTTCGCGCGGGTCCGCCGTCGCTTGCGCGCGCGGGTCGTCGCCGATCTGTGCTGCGGTCACGGGCTCACGGGGCTTCTGTTCGCCGTCTTCGAGCCGCGCGTCGAGCGTATCGTTCTCGTCGACAAGCGTCGGCCGCCGAGCCACGATCGGCTGCACGACGCGCTCGTCGAGCTCGCGCCGTGGATCGAACCCAAGCTCGACTTTCGCACGACGTCGATGAACGGCATTCGCGATCACCTGCCGGAGCGCGCCGCGATCCTCGCGGTCCACGCCTGCGGACCACGATCCGACACCGTCATCGACATCGCCCACCGGGTCGGCGGTGCCGTGGGCGTGCTCCCCTGCTGCGACTCGCGTCGCGCCTACTCGGGCTCGCCCGCAATCGAACGCGCGCTCGGCATCCGCGACGCTTGTGACATCGAGCGAACGCTGCGCCTCGAGGCCGCCGGCTACCGCGTCACGTGGGACGAGCTGCCGTCCGCGATCACGCCGATGCGTCGCCTTCTCGTCGCGACGCCGCCGGTTCACCAACGCGTCGGCTTGTAGTCCTTGAGGAATTGCCCCCAGAGGTGCCGCCCCGTCGCGATCCCGTCGAAGATCGGATCGAGGATGCGGGCTGCCGCGTCGACGTGATCGAGCGGCGGATGAAACCCGTGTTCTTCGCGCTTGGCGATCGTGAGGTGCACGGGATCTTCGTCGGTGATCCACCCCGTGTCGACGCTGTTCATGTGGATGCCGTCGGCGAGGTAATCGGGCGACGACGTCCGCGTCATCATGTTGAGCGCGGCCTTCGCCATGTTCGTGTGCGGATGCTTGTCGGTCTTGAACGCGCGGTAGAACTGCCCCTCCATGGCCGACACGTTGACGATGTGCTTGTCGCGCTCCGGCGTACGCTTCATCACGCCCTTGAGTCGCGCGTTGAGCACGAACGGCGCCACCGCGT
>JAUIME010000435.1 GCA_030433195.1 bacterium | reverse complement strand
CCACGGTCGCTGCGAGTTCCGCGAGATCGAGAATGCGATGAGCGCGCCATCCGTTGGCGAGGGCCGCCTTTGCGAGGGGGACTGCGTCGGCAGCGTGACCCTCCTCGATGCTGATCTGCGCTCCGGTGTAGAGCCCGTCCGACGCTCGGAGAGTGTCGAGGATGAGGTCGAGCGCGGCCGAAGTCACGTTGCCGGCCGCGAGCTCGATCCACGCGAGTGCTTCCGTGGCGTCATGGCTCTCGGAGGCCGCCGCGCGTGCGAGTTCGAAGCAGCGGAGTTTCCTCAGCTCGGTCGTGATCTGCGTCTGAGGCCTGCCATCTCGCATTGCAGGGTGAGTGTCGGTCCCAGGGACCGCCCGAACTCGATCGAGGAACTCCTTCAACAACTGCCCGGCTTCCGCACGCCTGCCGTGACGGCCTTGCAGTCGCGCGACTTCGAGGACGTACTCCAACCGGTCGTGTGGATCCTCGATCGCTTCCGCCGCTCGAAGTACCGCGTGATGATCGACGGTGCCGAGCGCGGCCCGGATCTTGACGAGCCTACGTCTGTCGAAGTCCGATACGGGCGGTTCGCCCTCACGGAGCTCGGTCTCGACTCGTTCCAGTACGGTTCGAATCGTCGGTGCTTCGGTGGCGGGAGCCACCGAGGCATGGCAAGCGGCCAGGAGGAACGCGAAATGACAGAGCATCGATTCGTCTCCCTTGAACGAGGTCGTCCGCAGTAAGACGAATCGATGCACCGTTTCTTCCGGAGTATCAGGGGACGACTTCGATCACGACGGCGTTCGTCACGCTCACGCTCTTGCTTCCGATCGACGCGGGATCGATGACGAGCGCTTGCAGCGTCAAGACGGTTCCCACCGGCAGAGCGGGGTAGAGCATGCTCGTCGTTGCCGGATCGGGATCGTCGGTCGGGACGCCGTAATAGTTGCTCGCGCCGACCGCGTTCGGTTTGCCGATGTTGTTCGCGACGATGAGCGGGGACGCACCCGAAGGAAGCAGGAACTCGAAGCACGACGAGCCGAGGTCGAACGGAAGCTTGCTCTGCGTGGTGATGTCGGGAGTGCCGACGTTGGCGTGCAGCACGAACTTCCCGGTTCCACCTGCGATCGGCTTGAGGAGCGTCACGTCGATCAACGCATCCTCGGTGATTTCGACGGTCCGGTCGGGGGCGCCGCTCGAGCCGTTGACGTAGAGCGAGTCGACCACGAAGCCGTTGCCGGCGTTGACCCGACCAGCCGTGCACGCAAAGCTGAAGACGACGTAGGTCTTGCCCGCCGTCGTGTTCCCATTCACGGTCGATTCGGGGGCGCCGAGGACGACATCCACCGAGCCGTCGCCATTGAAATCGCCCGCACCGGCGACGCGGACGCCGCTCGAATCGTCGGATTCGATGCCTTGAAACCGGTATCCGTTCGTTCCGTCGAGGGCCGTCAAGTCGAGCGATGCCGGGAACGTCGGCGAACCGAACACGAGGTAGCCTCTGCCGGCGATGCCCGCTCCGATCAGGATGTCGTCGAGGCCGTCGCCGTTCACGTCTCCGACGGCCGCGTTGCTGACACCGGCGGCGCCGTCGTCCTGGGTGGAGTAGGCGGTGAACCCGTCCGTGCCGTCGAGCTCCGAAAGCTCGATGACGGCCGGGAACGGCGATGTGGAGCCGAAGACGACGTACGCTTCACCGGCTCGGTCGTTGTCGACGAAGTCGCCGCCCGACGCGCCGATCACGATGTCTTCGATCCCGTCGCCGTTCACGTCGCCCGCACCGGCGACGGTGCCCGAGAAGTCGAATTCGTCGATGCCATTCAGAGTGAATCCGTTCGTCCCGTCGAGACTCGCGAGTTCGATCGACGCGGGGAACGCGGCTGTCGAACCGAAGACGACATAGCTGGATCCTGCGGCCAACCGGCCGCCGGGAGTCGAACCACTCGCACCGATCAAGAGGTCGTCGACGCCGTCGCCATTGACATCGGCTGCGCCGAGTTGACCCGACCGATCCTCCGCGGCGACTCCGTGAACGACGAAGCCGTTCGTACCGTCGAGGCTCGACAGTTCGAGCGAGGCGGAGAAGCCGGCCGACGTGCCGAACACCACGTAGGTCTCGCCGGCTTGGTCATTCCCGTTCGGGCTAGCGAAGGGTGCCGAGAGCATGAGGTCCGAGATTCCGTCGCCATTCACATCGGATTCGAGGAGGACGTCCGCTCCGCAGAAGTCCAGGGAGTCGATGCCGTGGATCGTGAATCCGTTGGTTCCGTCGAGCGTCGAGAGATCGACCGAAGCGGGGAAGCCCGAGTCCGATCCGAACAGAACATGCGCCTGGCCGGCGAACGGTCGCCCACCGGGCGACGCTTCGTACGCACCGATGATCAAGTCGGCGAGGCCGTCACCGTCGACGTCCCCACCTCCGGAGACGCTGATGCCGGCTGCGTCACCCGGGGCCCCTCCCTCGAGAACGAAGCCGTTCGATCCGTCCAAACTCGCGAGGTCGAGAGTCGTCGGGAGGCCCGACCCGGATCCGAAGACGACGTAACACGCGCCGGCGGGATCTCCCCCCACGGGGTTCGCATTGCGCGCCCCAATCAGAATGTCATGGATCCCGTCGCCGTTGACGTCGCCGACTCCGGCAACGCTGCTTCCCGACTCGTCCGAGGAGTCGATGCCGTTCAAGACCAGGCCGTTCACGCCGAGGTTCTGAAGCTGCACGGTTGGCGGAAAGTCGGCTGCGAGCACGCGACCCACCAGACTCGCGCAGGCCACGGCGATTCCGACGATCCCCACGAGCGTTTTCCATCGCATTCTCATGGCTGCCCCCTTCAGAGGTCTTCCGAGGCGTCGAGCGCCGGCAGGACGTCGAATCCTGTCGGGTCGTCTCTCGGATTCCAGCGGGCACGACGACGGACGTCACGGGGTCGGTCGCGTGGTTCCCGAGGTTCGACCAGCAAGACGTCGAAGGTCTTCGGGGTAGGGCAGAGAAAATGCGGCTGACGGATCTGCGCGCCAACCGACCGCGTCGGTCGTGCGCCGTGCGTCATGGCGACCGGTAGTCTTCTGGCGGTGCTACCACTCGAACGCGTGTGCGGCGATCGTCTTCTGGAGGTGCGCTTCGAGCTTCCGAGCCATCTCGAGACACGCCGCGGCGTGTGCGCTCGTGGCGTCGGTGAGAAGGCGACGAGCCTCTTGCGGATTCGTCGCGTGGACCCGGATGGCTTCGGCTTCGAATCGAGATCGGGCCGCGAAGATCCGCGACTCGAACGCGTCCGTGACCTCCCGAACGTCGTTGATCACGTGATCGAAGTAGGGAGTCACGAGATTGGTGATCGACCGGAACCGCCAGAATGCGGAGTCGGGTTGGTAGGTGGCGCCGGCGATCGAGAAAGGATCGGGCACGCGATCGATTCCGAAGTAGAACGGCAGGTATGTCGTGCATGAAGATGCGCTGAGACCGAGCCAGAGGACCGCTCCGATGTCGGCGGGAAGCCAGGATCGCAGTTGGACCACGTCGGTGTGGACGGTTCGGCTCGTCGCGATCGGTCGTTGTGGGCGACCGCTCGTCGCTTCGATCTCTGCTGCGACACCGTCGTACCGGTCGCGGAGGATTTCGATCAGTCGATCGACCGTGAGCTTCTCGTCGGGAACGAGGAACAACGGCAGGTCGCGCGTAACGCACGTCAGCTCCTGCGCCCGGTCGACGAGCCGGATGCCGCGCCACACACGAGTACGATTCGATCCCGCATCGTCCGGGAGGAGGCTCTCCTTGCCGAACGCGCGAGCGAAGTGAAACGGTCCGTCGTCGGGATTCCAAAGACCCTGTTCCTCGGCGAAGTCGAGCAGTCCCGGCGAGGCGAGCGTGTTCGCATCGTTGCGGGGATCGATCTCGCCGATGCGGTAGGCGTTGGCTTGGACCCATACGGCATCGTCGGGAATCCTCACGGCGGCCCAGCTACGCCCGCCTCCCGCTTCGAGGTACCAGATCTCGTTCGGGTCGGCGATGGCGACACCGCTCGGGTAGCTGACGCCGTGCTCGGTGTACATCGCGCCGATCCACTCGACGCATTCGCGCGCCGTGCGACATCGCTGCAGGGCCGCGTATCGGATACCGCCGGTCAACCCGCGCTTCACGAGCGGGTCGGCCTGCGCCGCACGTTCGTTGCGATCCGCTCGTAGCGCGACCCCACCCCCGATGGCGACCTGGTGCTCGTTGATCGCGA
Source organism: bacterium (assembly GCA_030433195.1). GTDB lineage: Bacteria > Planctomycetota > JACOTG01 > JACOTG01 > JAUIME01 > JAUIME01. The sequence goes on along the minus strand of JAUIME010000435.1, from coordinate 884 downwards.
TCGCGTCGCCCTGGGCATACCCCGTGTGGATCCTCAGCACGAGCATCGAGAACGTGTGGGCGGCCTGCGGAATCTCGAGCCCGGTCGGGAACGAGATGCGGCACTGACTCGAGTGATCCGCCGCCGCCGTCTTCTCGACCAGCGAGGCCTCGGCACCCGTGAGGTCGTTGTTGTGCGCGATGAGCACCGAGCCATCGACCGTCGCGTCCTTCCCGGCCATGATCATGAAGCAGCCGAGGTCACGAGCTGCGACACCTTCGGGAAACGGAGCTTCGGCGGCCGGTGCCGGGGCGGGCCCCGCCACGACAAGCGCGATCGCCGCGAGCAGGGCGAAGACGATCGAGCGGCACCCGAGTCGCCTCGCGACGAGTCGCCCCTGTCCCGATAGCCGCGTGTCCGATGGCGCGTAGCCGTAGACGATCATTCGATCCCTCCGTTCTTCGCAGCGCGTCCAGCGGACCGTTCTTCGAGCTCGCCAGTTGCGAAAGCGCCTGTGCGATCTCGTCGGAGGGCGTGCCCCTATGGATCCCGCACCCAGGTGAGATCCGATCTCGACAGGTCCAGCGCCGTGAGCGCCTCGTCAAGAGTTGCGTAGCGGACCTCGTAACTGGCATCCACGCAGATCTCGGTGCCCGCGTCCGGGCTGCTCTCGTGGCGTAGCAGTAGAAACCAGCTCTCGTCGACTGTCTCGAGCACCGCATACTGCAGGGCGTCGAGGTTGTCGTGACCTGCTTCGAAGCGAAGCTCCCGTTCAGGCTGCAGCTCGGCCGGTGAGAGCCCGCTGCCGGTGTGGGCCAGGAGCCGGGCGCTGTGCAGCAGCAACCGACCCAATACGCCGGTCACCCGGGCTTCGGGCGGCAGGCGGGCGGGATCGAACGCGGCGA
>JAUIME010000434.1 GCA_030433195.1 bacterium | reverse complement strand
TCCCCGCGTAGTGCTCGCTCGCCACCTCGCCGTCCATGTTGATGCAGATAAGAATCGGTTTGCCGGTCTGGTGCGCGACAGCCTGCGCGTCCTCCCAGGTGCGCTGCCACTTGATGAGGCACGGCTTCTTCCAATCTTCGGTGGTCGGCGACGGCCACATCTGCGCCTCGTCGACGGGGGGGCCGACGCTCTGCGTGAGCGCGGCGGTCGAACCGACCACGGCGAGTAGCGCGAAAGCGACCAGCATGCGCGTGATCGAACAACGCGACCCGGCGTCGGACGACAAGAATCGAATCGTCATGGAACCATCCTCTCGAGGAGCTCGTCGATGAAATCCCGCACGGCCGTGGCGCGATCGCGACGGTCTCGGCGGGTGACGACTGCCTCAGAGTATCGGGCTCGCGTCGGGGGTTCAAGAGACCCCGCCGTTCAGTTCAGCGGCGAGCGGGTGCCGCGTCGATCTCGACGATCATCCCTTCGCGCGCGATACGAAGCGGCCAGCCGCCCGGCGGGAACCACTTCGGACCGAGCGGAACGCGAACGTGGAGGCGGCTCTCTCCCGCGTGAGATTCGAGAACGACTTGCGGCGCGAGGGCCTCGATCGACGACGCCGAGGTGGATCCGGCTTCCGCCGAATCCGCGCCCTGCTTCGCTTCACGTGGTGCGTCGGTGCCGAGCCTTGCCGCCCGAACCGTGAGCTCCGGAGCTTCCGTGCCCGCTTCGGGTAGCGTCACGACGCGGTAGAGTTCCATCCGGAGCTGCTGCATCAAGTTCTCGGCCGAGTCGACGCTGTAGTAGTCGAGCAGCACGTTCATCGGGATCGAGAAGTCGTCGCCGGGCACTCCCTCGACGAGAGGCTCGGTCCCCATGCGAAGGACGAACGAACCGTCTTCGCGAGGCTCCGATACGGTCGCGAACGCACGCCTTTCGATGTTCGCGAACGGAGCGTACGCGGGGTCGCCGTAGAGGATCATCCCCCCGCCGTTGTGTCGACGATTGTTCTCGCCTTCGCCCGAGAAGCGCAGGCGATGCTCGAGCGTCTTCGGGAAATCGATGGGTTCGGGCCAGTACTCCAACGCGAGGCGGTCGAACATGCGCTTGGTCGCCTCGCCTACCCGCATCCCCTCGCCCGCGATGAGATCGAACACCTGCAGCGCGAGCGGTCCGTGCCACGGATCGATACCGCCGACGTAGGCAGGAATCCCCGAGTCGAGGATCTCGAGCGCGACCGAATCGGCCGCGTCGACCACCCCGCGATCGACGGGACCGGACGGGCCCGGCGCGAACCAACGGCCCGGTGCGCCGTTGTAACAGGCGCAATTCACGAGCACCGATGCCTTCCACTCGAGATCCCAGATCCGCAAGTCAGCGGCACGAAAGCACGACGCCATCTCGTCCGGGTAGCCGTGTGACATGAACAAGAGCGCGTCGTCCTCGGCGAGCTTTGTGAGTGCGGCTCGGGTCTCGCGCAGGCGTTCCTCTTCGGAATCCCGCGCGAGCACGTACGCCGACCGTCCTTCGAAGCCCATCGCGCTCAATGCACTGAGCGACGTCTTCGGGGGCAACATCGTGCCTTCCCAACTTCCGAACAAGCCCGCGCGACGCCCCGGCTCGCGGCCCCACGCGGCGATGATCGTCTCGACGAATGCCGAAGCCGCGGCACCGTCGCGGCCGGTGACGAAGCCGAACTCGAAGTCGACGAAGGGATCGTCGTCGACGCGAACCGCGAGTTCGAGAATGTCGTGCGCGAGATCGACGTCGATCTTCGCAGGCGGCAGGACGAAGACGACGAAACGCGGCGCTTTCTCGCGCGCCGCGCTCGCGACGTCGGCGAGTTTCGCGGGATCGAAGCGTACGACTTCACCCGAGTGGAACGCGGCGAGTCGCTTGGCCGCAGGAAGGTACGCGTCGTTCGTGCCGGGATCGACGAAGACCACGTAGGGACCTTCGACACGGGCGGCGTCCTCGCCATGAGCCAAGGCCGACGAAGCGAACATCGAAACAGCCTGCCCGAGGACTGCCGAGAGCACGAGAGCGAACGGCGACCGAATCATCGAGAGCCTCCTGAGATTTGCGAATTGAACAAGGGGAACACTGCGGAGATCACTCGACCGCGGCCGACTCCGCGAGCCGTGTCCGCAGCGAACGCAACTCTTGCGCTCGCGAGCCCGCGAGAATTCCGAAGATCCCGCCGCCGAGGCCGACGAGTGAACCGGCGATGCCGCCGACCAGCCCGAGCATGCGCTCGTCAATCGTGCCGACCGCCGCCTCGAGCGCGAGATACGCGGCCCCGAAGAGCACACCGGCGAACGCCGTCTCGAGCCAGAAGATGGCGCGCACACGGAACCGACGATTGCGTTCGACGGCATCTCGGTAGCGTTCCGCGACCTCGCCGTCGCCGACGAGCGGTTGCGGTGCGGCGACTTCGTAACGGATCCAGAATGCGTAGCCCACGAGCACGAGGACACCACTCGCGAGCAGCGTCATCGAAACGCCCGACCAACCCACTTCGGGCGCGACGGAGATCGAACGCGCGAGCGTCACACCGATCGCGACCGCGCCGAGTACGAACGGTGCGTATCGCTCGACGGTCGACAGATCGTCCGAAGCGCGCCGCGGCGTCAAGCTCGCGACCCGACGCGGCTCTTCGGGATCGATCGGCGCGATGCCGTGCCGCACGAAACCCGCATCCGGATGCTGCGCCGAGCCCGCGGACGAAGACGCGTGCCCCGGTCGCGACGCCCCCTCGATCCATGGCTTGCCGATCCGGTTCACGACGGGAGCGACGATCGGCCACCACATCACGTGGAAGACCAGCATCTCGCCCATCAGCAGGATCCCGTGCACGAACTGCGGATCGCGATTCACGAGCGGCGTGCGCAAGAGCGTGATCGCGACGACGAACGCGACCCACGCTGAGATCGTGAGCGGAATCAAGCGTCGCACGACGCCATCGTACGCGGTGAGTCCTGCCTCGTAGCCCGTGATCCCGACGCCGTGCCGACGAAAGCCGCGCCGCATGAACAACACGATACCGAGCGACATCCACGTCATCATCGTGGCCATCGCATAGTGGGACATGAGCGTCATCATCGCTTGGATTCCTCCTGCCAACGCTCGAGGTACGAGCGAAACAATTCCTCGGTCCGGGCGAGCGGGATTCCGCCGAGGCGAGCCTCGGTCACCGCGTCGCGAAGATGGTCGAGCACTCGCGCGTGCAGCGCCGGATCCTCCGGGTCGGACTCGCGGTCGCGCACGACGACTCCGCGGCCTCGACCGATCCGAAGCAGCCCCTCGTCGCGAAGCCCGCGGTAGGCTCGAGCCACCGTGTTGAAGTGGACGCCGAGATCTCCTCCGAGCTGCCGACTCGACGGAAGCTCATCCCCCGGTTGCACTTCCCCGCGGGCGATCGCCTCGCGAAGGGCGCGCTTGAGCTGCTCTTCGAGGGGTACCGGGCTGTCCGTATCAACCTGTATCATGGCACTCACTGTATCGTACACTGATACAGCTGGCAAAGACTTTCTCGACCAGAATCGAGAAAAACTCCAATCGACATCGAACCGCCTCGGGATCAGCTCGTTTTCGTCGCACGAAGCTACCGCGACGCTCGACTTCCTGGCCGAGATCTTCGATGCGAACGCCGTCGGTAGCCGGCGGCTCTCGCTCCTCGCCATCGCATGCCGAGCGCCAAGCCCCGCCAGGGACGACGCGCCGCGGTGGGAACGCATCGCGAACTCGACGATCCTCGAAACGATGCGCGATCCGTTCTGGCTCGAACTCCTGCGCGAGAGTCGCCCGCCGCAAGCCGACTGGCCCGCGACAGACTTCGAACGTCGCCTCGAAGCCCACGTCGGAATGCTGCACGGGGAGCGCGCCGAATCGAAGGCGGCTGTCGTCTCGCTTCGTCGCGCATTGTCCCTGCCCGGCGAGGTGCCGGCCGACGCCACGCTCCGCCTTGCGCTCGCACGCGGATTCGTCGACCTCGGCGAAGGCGAGATCGCCACGTCGATGCTCGTCGGCCTCACCTCGACCGAGGTCGCACCGAACGCCTACGTGGCGCTCGGAATCCTCGAAGCCCGCGCGGGCCGGATGGCGCGAGGGCAGCGCTACATGCAGCGTGGCCTCGATGCGGTTCCGATCGACGAGGCGCCGCACCTCCATGCCGATCTCGCGCTCGTCGGCCTCACGAACGACGAAGACGCGTCGAACGCACTTCGGCGCCTCGAGCGCTGTGCCGAGATCTTCCGCCAGCGTCGCGAGACGGGTGAGCTCCTTCGCCTCCTCGGGAACGAACGCGCGTACTTCCGCGCCCTGGGATCCACGGAACGAGCGACCGAGATCGAACGAACGATCGCCAGCACCGAGGCCACGATCGCGATCCGTTAGGGTTCGCCCCCGTCAGCTCCAGAGGCTGCGGGCGAGAAACACGAAGAGCATCGCGATCACGACGAACACGGAAGTCTCGAGCGGCGTGAACCGCAAGCGACGCACGAAACCGCGCGCCGACGCGAACGAGATGCGTTCGGCGGGCACGTTGAGCGCGCGCCTCGTGAACGCCTCGCGGCACGAGACTAGCGGCCCGGTCGCGAAGGTCGCGAACGCGCGCGCACCGCGCCGGAAGAACCAGTCGACGTCGAGGTTGACGCTGCGAAGCTCGGGCGGATAGATGCCCGTGAGCTGCAGGCTCGCGAAGGCGAGCGCCGCGAAGAACAGGAGCTGGAGCTGCGATACGACGTGGAACACGTCGTACGGCCAGTAGTCGACCGGGAACGGCAGCATCCCGTAGAGCACCGCCGGGAAGCAGCCGATGAAAACGCACATCCCCGCGCCGAGCCCCATCGCGACGAGCATGTTCCAGGGCGCCTCTTTCACGCGTCGCCCCGAGTCGTGGGCGAAGAACGCGAAGAACGGGATCTTGATGCCCGCGTGATGGAACACGCCGGCGGCCGCGAACAAGAGCAGGAACCAGACGAGATCGTAGTGTTGTTCGGCCGCGGCGACCATGATCATCGACTTGCTCACGAAGCCCGAGAACAGCGGGAACGACGAGATCGAGAGCGACGCGACCACGCAGCACGCCGCCGTCCAGGGC
>JAUIME010000433.1 GCA_030433195.1 bacterium | reverse complement strand
ACGGGACCGATGTCGAAGGGAAGGTCCGCGACCGTGTCCGACGACGGTGTTCCGAGATTCGCGTGCACGACGAACCGGCCGTTCCCACCCTCGGGAGCGGGGATCATCGTCGCCCAGAGTCGTCCGCCTTCCTCGACCTGCACGTTCCGCTCGGGTCCCTCTCCGGCCGAAGCGTTGACGAACAGCACGTCGACGGGCGCGGCGGCCGCGAGCGCGTCGACGGTTCCCGTGCGACACGTCTGCCGACCGAAGACGACGTACGCCTCGCCCGTGTAGATCTCGCCGCCGACGGTCGCGCTCGGCGCGGAGACGAGGAGGTCGTCGATTCCGTCGGCGTTCACGTCGCCGGCGGACGACACCTCCGAACCGCAGTGGTCGCTCGCGGCGACTCCGCGGATGCGGAACGCACCGGCCCCCTCGAGGTCGACGAGGTGCATCGAGGCCGCAAAGCCGGTCCGCGATCCGAAGACTACCCAGGCCTCGCCCGGCGAGTCGCTCGTACCGAAGTCGCCCGGAGATCCGAGCACCAGATCGTCGATGCCGTCCCCGTTGAAGTCCCCGGATCCGGCGACGCTGGCTCCGACGACGTCGCGTTCGTTCGCGCCGACGAGCTCGAAGCCGTTCGTCCCGTTCAGGTCCGACACCTCGAACGGCGACGGGAAGCCCGCGCTCGATCCCAAGATGACGTACGCTCGTCCGACGCCCTCGACGCCTTCGAGGTCGGAGTAGCGCGCGCCGATGACGAGGTCGCGGAGTCCGTCGCCGTCGACGTCCCCCGCGGCGCCGAGGCTTTCGCCCAAGCGATCGCCTTCGAAGAGCGCATGCACCACGAAGCCGTTCGATCCGTCGAGCGCGTCGACCGACAGGGAAGCCGGGAAACCGGTCGACGATCCGAACACGACGTACGCCTCACCGCCCTGGTCGCGATCTTGCGGGTCGGCGTACTCGGCGCCGATCGCGAGGTCTCCGAGGCCGTCGCCGTTCATGTCGCCGAGTCCCGCGACGCTGCGACCCATGTAGTCGTTGTCCGAAGACCCGAGCACGACGAAGCCGTTCGATCCGTCGATCGTCGTGAGATCGCCGGTCGCCGGCAGGGGGCCGCTTCGGCCGAAGACGACGTACGTCTTGCCGGCCCCGGTTTCGTCGCCCACGTCGGCGTACTCGGCTCCGATGGCGATGTCGTCGATGCCGTCGCCGTTCATGTCCCCGAGCGCTGCCATGGATCTTCCGGTCTCGTCGTCTTCCTCGGCGCCGAAGAAGACGATGCCGTCGTCGGCCGTGAAGCTCGCGAGATCGAGGGTGGCGGGGAACGGGGCCGTCGATCCGTACACGACGTACACCTTGCCGGCTTCCTCACGCCCGAGCGGGGTGGCGCGGTCGGCGCCGACGAGCAGGTCGTCGATACCGTCGTCGTCGAAGTCGCCGGCGTTCGAGATCGCGCGTCCGAGGTCGTCACCCGGTTCGGCGCCGATGAGGCGGAACCCGTTGGTGCCGTCGAGGGCCGACAGGTTCATCGCGAACGGGAACGACGAGTCGGATCCGAAGACGACGTAGACGGCCCCGGCACCGTTTCGACCTTCGGGGTCGACGCTCGGCGCGCCGAGTGCGAAGTCGTCGATGCCGTCTCCGTTCAGGTCCCCGATCTTCGTGACCGAGGTGCCGAGACTGTCCTGCGCCGTGACTCCGCGCAACGCGAAGCCGTCGGTGCCGTCGAGCGATGCGGCTTCGAGTTGAGAGGGGAACGGCTCCGATGCGCGCGCGGCGGCGATGCCGACGCCGAGCACGACCGCGAGTGCGAGCGAGAAGACGTTCGTGAAGCAGGGGTTCGGGGATCTCATGGTTTCTGTTCCTCGATATCGAGTCCGGTTACCGGTTGACGCGCGAAGGCTCGAGCTGATCGGCTCGCGTCGTACTTCGGTCAGGCCTTGGCGGCCGCGGGCGATTCGGATTGCGGCTGCGGCACGATCCGCAGGTAGGGCTTCACCGCGTTCCAACCGTTCGGGTACTTCTGCGCGGCCTGTTCGTCGCTGACCGCGGGCACGATGATCACGTCGTCGCCGTGCTGCCAGTCAGCGGGCGTCGCGACCTGGTGGTGCGCCGTGAGCTGCAGGCTGTCGAGCACGCGAAGCAGCTCGCCGAAGTGCCGTCCCGTGCTGGCCGGGTAGGTCAGCATGAGCTTGATCTTCTTGTCGGGACCGATCACGAAGACCGAGCGTACGGTCATGGTGTCGTCGGCCGCGGGGTGGATCATGTCGTAGAGATCGGCGATCGCGCGTTGGTCGTCGGCGACGAGCGGGAAGTTGAGCGCGTGCCCGGTCGCGTCGGCGATGTCGCGCGACCACGCCTCGTGATCGTCGAGCTTGTCGACGCTCAGTCCGAGGATCTTGCATCCTCGACGTGCGAACTCGTCCTTCAGGCTCGCGAGGGTCCCGAGCTCGGTCGTGCACACCGGCGTGAAATCCTTCGGGTGCGAGAACAGAATCGCCCATCCGTCGCCGATCCAGTCGTGGAACCGGATCTCCCCTTCGGTCGTCTGCGCCGTGAAGTCGGGCGCCTCGTCTCCCAATCGCAAAGCCATCGTCGTGCCTCCTCTTCGAACGAGATCGAGGGGCCGCCCGCGCCTCGAAACGCGAGACACCTCGGCCGGCCCCGGCGGACGGATCCGCATCCGTCTGTCCGGGTCTCGCAATCGAGCGACGAAGCCCTTGGCGATTTCCGAGAAAAAAGGTCGTCGATGGATGCGTCCGATGGCCGGGCCCGCCGCGTGTGGCGCGTCAGTCCGTGTCGAGGCGTTCGAGGAGCGCCTCGGCCGCGTCGATCGCGGGGGAGTCGGGTGGGTGGATTTCGCGCCGGATGGCGAGGCACTCGCGCGCGGCGAGGATCGCGTCGGCGGAGCTGCCGCGCCCCTCGAGCGCATGGGCGCGATCGTAGAGGCCTCGAGCGATCGCATCGCGGGATTCGGGGGCGGCGCGGCGCATGAGGGCGACGCCTTCCGCGAGCACGGAGTCGGCCGGCTCGAAGGAGCCTTCTTCGACGAGCGCGTGGCCGAGTTCGAGGAGCGCGAACCCGAGGTAAGATCCGGGACCGAAGACCGTGCGCCGGATACGGACGGCCTCGCGGAGGTGCTCGACGCGAGCGGTGGAATCGCCGCGCTGCTCTGCGGCCGAGGCCAGCGCAAGGTGCGACTCGGCGACCGACGCGTGATCGCCGAGCAGCCGACGACGCATCTCGAAGGCGCGCTGCAAGACGCCTTCGGCCTCGGTCCATTCGTCGCGCAGCTGAAGCAGAGTGCCGAGGTTGTGCATTGCCGCGGCGACCTCGAAGTGCTCGTCGCCGTGTATCGCGATGCGCATGGCGAGCGCTTCGCGGAACATCGACTCGGCGCGCTGCAGGTCGCCGCGCGCCTCGTGGACTCGTGCGATGTTGTTGAGCGTGTTCGCGATGTGCGGGTGCGTCTCGCCGTAGGCGTGACGGAAGACTTCGAGCGCCTCGTGGTAGAGCGGCTCGGCTTCGTCGATGTGACCGGCCGACTTGAGCACGACGGCGAGGTTCCCGAGCGTCGTCGCGACGGATGGGTGACGGTCGCCGTGGATCGTGCGCAGAGAGTCGATCGCACTTCGGTACGAGCGTTCGGCGTCGTCGTAGCGCGCGAGGTGCCAATAGAGCGCGCCGAGGTTGTTGTGCGCGGTTGCGAGTTCGTCGCTGTTCTCGCCGTGGAGTTCGTGGAGGATCTGCGTCGCTTCGCGAAGGGCCGACGCCGCGGCCTCGAAGTCGGATGACGCGATGCGGACCGACGCGAGCCGTTCGAGCCCCGTCGCGCGTTGCGCGCGAAGTCCGCGGATCCTCTCGGGGTCGTCGTCTTGCGCGTCGCGGATCGCGTCGTGGAGGTGGCCGAGTCCTTCGTCGCAGGCGCTCGCGGCGGCGTCGAGATCGCCGACGCTCTCGAGCGTGATCGCGAGCGCGAACGAGGCGTCGGCGAATCGCGACGCGTCGCTCGCTTCGAGGTCGCGCACGAGCGCGACGACGCGTTCGAGGTGATGCCGCGCCTCCTCGTGGCGCCCCTGCGACTCGTAGGCCTGTCCGATCGCGAGGCGGACCGTCGCTTCGAGCGCAGGCTGATCTTCGAAGGCCGTGTCGAGTCGTGCGGCCGCTTCGTCGAGCATTTCCCAAACGGTCATCGTGCGACCTTCGGGGTGGGTCCCGGGGTTGGCCTTCGCGAGCGCGTCGACGAGCAGTTCGGTGACCGCCGTCGCCTCGGCCGCGCGACGCGATTCACGCTCGCGGGCGGCGATGGCGCGTTGCGTCTCGCGTCGCTCGCCCGCACGCGCGCGCTCGGCGTCGAGGTAGAGGATCGTGCTCACGACGAAGCCCGTCGTGACGGTGACGAACAGCAGCGCGAGCCCGAGGACGAGCGCCTTGTTGCGCGCCGCGAAACGGCGGATCTGGTAGAGCGTCGTGGGCGGTCGCGCGGTGATCGGCTCGCGGCGCGAGAAGCGGCGCAAGTCGGCGGCGAGGTCGGCTGCCGAAGCGTAGCGGCGATCGCGGTCCTTCTCGAGCGCCTTGTGCACGATGGTCTCGAGGTCGCCGCGCAGCTTCGGCATGACGGTCCCGAGTCGCGGCGGGTCTTGTTCGTGGACGATCCTCGCGGCGTCGACGAACGAGCGCCCCGTGATCGTATGAGGCCGCCGGCCCGCGAGCGCTTCGTACAAGATGGCGCCGAGCGCGTAGACGTCGGTGCGCGCGTCGAGCGCGTCCTCGTCGGCCCGAATCTGCTCGGGGCTCATGTACGCGAGCGTTCCGATGATCCGGCCGGGGTGCGTTTCGTAGGTCGTCGCGTCGGACGCGCGCTCGGTCAGGCGCGCGACTCCGAAGTCGAGAACCTTGGGGGAGCCGGACGTGTCGACGAGGATGTTCGACGGCTTGAGATCGCGGTGGATGACGCCTTTCTGGTGTGCGTGCTGTACGGCGTCGGCGATCGCAGCGACTTGCTCGAGGATCGTCTCGACGTCGGGTTCGCGGTCGTCGATCCACGCGTCGAGCGTCGCGCCCTCGATGTGCTCCATGACGAGGTAGGGGACCGGAGACGCGAGTTCACCGGCCGCCTC
>JAUIME010000432.1 GCA_030433195.1 bacterium | reverse complement strand
TCGAATCTCGGCACCCCGACCAATACCGAATGTCGGTAACTCCTGCCGAACGCGATACATCGCCCGTATCCTGCCTCCCTGATTTGGCCGCCTCGCGCGGAGCGGCTCGCAACCTGACTCGTCGCGGAGAGAGTAGACTACTCCCAAAACGCCGTCGCGAGAGCCGTGCCGCGTCGCTACGCGGGGCGACGGACGCTGAGATCGACGCCGATCGCGCTTGCGTAACGCGCCAGCGTGGTGAGAGTGGGGCTGTGAGTACCGGCTTCCAGACGAACGATCGTTGGCTGTGGAACACCCATTCGCCGTGCGACGGCTGCTTGAGAGAGGCGTGCTTCCGTTCGCGCTGCGATCAGTGATCTCAGCAGTTGCGTCGCGAGCTCGGTCGCGGCTGCTTGGACATCTTCGGTGTCCCCGTCTTGGACTCGGCGAAGGAGTTCGTCGATTCGCTCACGGTCGTTGCAGGTCTCGGCCAGAATCGCCTCGTCGCGAGCGCGCCTCTCGGGACTCCGTGTATCGGGATCGATCCACCGTCGGTGTTTCGCGCTCCACGTCATGCCGCTACGCGGTGGGTTCCTCTTTTCGCTTCGGCTCATCTTCCTGCTTCCGTCGTCGAAACGCCGTGATCACGAAGACGGCATCCGACGTGCTAAGGGTTGAAAGCGAATCGGTCTCTCGACTCCAATACCGAAATTCCCCGATCTTCTGAGGGGTATAGCATTAGTGTTATACCTCGGATCAGCGGATCAGCCCGAAATCCAACTGCGGAGTCGCCGAAAGTGTCGGCAGTGTCGCGAGCCGTACGGTTCTTTGTGTGGATCCGGGAGGCTCGGTTGCGATTCGATCTCGGGGAGTGTTCGGGGAGTCGCGCGGGCAGGATCGAGGGCGCCCGATCGTGCCCGCGCGGTCGATTCGTTCAGTCGACGATTCGCATTGCGACGGCGTTGGTGGTGCTTGCGCTGCGGGTGCTGAAGGATCCCGGGTCGGTGAGGACGCCTTGGAACGTCAGCTCGAGTCCGAGCGGAAGTGGCGGATACGTGAACGTTGTCGTCGCGCGTTCGGGATCGGGGAGCGGTAGGCCGTAGAAGTTGCTCGTGCCGATGGCCTGTCGGCGACCGAAGTTGTTCGCGATGATCTCCGGCGAGGCGCCTTCGGTCAACAGGAACGGGAAGCATGTTGCGCCGATGTCGAAGGGCAGAATGGACGTGCGAGTGCTGCCACAGCGCACAAAAGGGTCACTCCAAGCGTGATTCGAAGGAGGAAGCGGAGCATCGGGGTTTCCTTTCTTCTCGGCGTCTCGTAGACGAAATCGATCAGTACTCCCGAACTTTCCAGTCCTCTAAGTTCATGAGTTCTGGGGTGTTGGGCCTATTTTGGGCGTTGTCCTTCTGTGAGGTGATTCAATCTGCGATACTGTCCCTGTCGATAGGTTTAGAAGTATCTCCGTTAGTCCTCTTGGAGAGTGACAGAAAATCGGTGAGGGACGTGCGAAATGTCGGATCAAGGACAGCTTCGAGGCCTGCTGGAACTCGTTCTGGGTGAGTTTCGCGAGCGCGGGATTCCCGACCTCGTACGGCGGTCGGTCGAGGTCCCCGTGATTCCCGGGAAAGCGACAGCCTTGATCGGGATGCGTCGTTCCGGGAAGACCTATCTGCAGTTTCAGCGTATCCGGGAGCTCTTGGACGATGGAGTCGAGCCCGAACGCATCCTCTACCTCAACTTCGAGGACGAGAGGATTCTGCCGCTCGATGCCGCGAAGCTGGGTGGGCTTCTCGACTCGTTCTTCACGATGTTTCCGAGCAACCACGACCGGCGCACGTTTCTTTTCCTGGATGAGATTCAAAACGTGGACGGGTGGCCGGTTGTCCTTCGGCGATTCCTGGACACGAGAGACGTCGAGATCCATGCCACGGGATCATCCGCCAGGTTGCTCAGCACCGAGATTGCGACGTCACTCAGGGGAAGGGCTGTGTCTTGCGACGTGTTCCCGTACAGCTATCGGGAGTTCCTCGTCGCCAAGGAATACGGGCAACCCCAGGCGGTCATGGGCGCGAAGGCGCGGGATACCGCGCGTCAATACCTGCTCGAGTACTTGCGCCGCGGCGGATTCCCAGAGGTCGTGTCGCTCGATGAACGACTGCGAACGCGCGTGCTTCAGGACTACGTCGACATCGTCGTCTTTCGCGACATCGTCGAACGACATGGCGTCTCGAATCTCACGGCGCTGCGCTATCTGGTACGAACTCTGCTCGCTTCCGCGGGCCGGTCGTTGTCCGTCTCGAAGTTTCACAATGACCTCAAGAGTCAGGGGATTCCGGTCAGCAAGAACACACTTCACGAGTACCTCGCGCACGTCGAAGATGCGTACCTCGCGTTTCCCGTTCCGATCTTCACCGAGTCCGTCCGCAAGCGGAATACGAACCCTCGCAAGATCTACGCGGTCGACCCGGGGCTCGTCACCGCCTATGCGGTTGCCGCCGGTCGCGACATCGGCCAGCTCTTCGAGAACCTCGTGTACTTGGCGCTTCGTCGCGCAGGATGTCGGGTTGCCTACTACCGAACGCGGAGCGGGTTCGAGGTCGATTTCGTTGCGCGCTATCCGGACGGTCGGCTCGTGCTCTACCAGGTAGCTGCCGACGTCTCGTCGCCAAAGACTCTCGAGCGAGAAATGCGGGCACTGGATGAGGGTCGAGAGGAACTCGATGCGGACGGGGAGCTCGTGACCCTCGAGTCGTATGCTGCCCAGCCGTTTTGAATGAGGCCACCGCACCGCGGGGCATCCGGTGAGGTTTTGCGGAACTTCGTGGGACGATCCCGAGCCCGCCACGACTGCGGCCCGCGCCTTGTAGCGGCGTCGCCTCGAATCTCCGTCGGGGGGTGAATACGCGGCTCCGAGATGCGAAGGTGTCCGTCGCTGAGTCCGGCGACGGTAGAGGGCGTAGCGTCGCGTGAGCGTGCGTCCGGGCTTGGCGGCCGAAGAAGAGCGGTCACGACCGGGCTTCGTTCGCGTTCTCGGACACCTGGACATCTGAAAGTCAGGGTCGCATCGATCGGACCCTCGACTCGAGGTTTGCCCGCGATGGTGGCGATGTGGCGCTTCTCGAGGGGCTTCGAGGCGATTTTTTTCATGGCTCGGAATGCGGCAATCGGGAACGATCAGCGACGTAGAGTCGACCGATCGCTCCGTCGGCTAACGACCAAGAGCGCCTGACAGATCACCGTTCTCGGCGCTGAAGGACGGGCCGTTGTCCGTCGACCGGATCGAGCGCCGGACGCTCGCACGAGACCCCCCGACGCGAACGATTCGTGTGGACAGCCGAGTCCCGTTCGCGCATGATGGCCGCCGAGATGTTCGCACCGTCCCCTGCGGATCTTCTCGAGAGTTCTCCTGAAACGCCGCGCAGCCGAGCCACCCTCATTGCGCGCAGGTAACGATCCACCCCACGAGTCGCGCCGAACGGGCTCGGCGCGATCGGATCTGACCCCGTTTCGCAAAGGAGGACGGCATGAACACACACGCCTACGGTACGACCTGTGGCCACTCTCGTGCGGCCATTCGCGAACGCCATCCGTTGTCGGGGATCGTGCTCGCTTGTCTCGGGATTCTCGTGTGCGCTTCGATCGGCGCTGCCGATGTGATCGACGTCTCGAGTTTGAGTGAGCAGGACTGCCTCGTCACGCTCGGCACCGCTGACATCGCACAGAGCTTCTTGCCGCAGAGCACGTCGATCACGGGCGCGAGCGTGAAACTGCGCGCGGGCGTCGGCGACTCGCAGCCGGGCGACGTCACGATTTCGCTTTGGACCGCGCTACCGAACGACGGCGGCGTGATGCTGCAGTCCGCCACCGCGACCGGAGTGCGCGCGGGTGAGTTCGCCGAGGTCTACTGGACGCCGGTCGGCAACGTCGCGAACGACGAGCTTCGATACCTCGTGATCTCGGGCTCGAATCCTTCGTTGTGCCTCGCCGGTGCGACGTCCGACGCGTACGCGAACGGCCAAGCGTATGCCGGTGACGGATACGTGGCGCTTCCTTCGTCGGACTTCGTCTTCGAGACGTTCGCGCTCGAGGCCGAGAAACATTTGAGCAACGCGACCGTGGCGGGATGCCTCGCGCCGACTTCGGCCGAGCTCGTCCAGTCGTTCGTTCCGGTTCGGCCCGGGTGTGCGGGAGCCGCGTTCCACATCCATCCGAGTTTGATCGGGACGACGGACTTCACGGTCGAGCTGTGGGACGCGTTTCCGGGAAGCGGCACGCTCCTCGCATCGGGAGAAGCGAGGCAGCGGTCGAACGACGACTGGGTCGCCGTCGCGTGGCCGAGCGTAGAGGTCGATGCCGAGGGCGCTACGGTGTACTACCTTCGGCTGCTCGGCTCGGATGCGGGGCTGTGCATCTCGGGGAACTTCGGCGTCTACGAAGCGGGGACGGCTTTCGCCTCCGGGAATCCGCTCGGCGACTGGGACTACGCGTTCGAAGTGATCGACACGTCGCATCCTTGCCTCTATGGTCGTACGAACGGTTCGAGACAGAACGTGTTGCAGGTGAACGGCAGTCCGGGCAGCTCGATCGATCACGTCGTCACCGTGAACGCGAACGAAGCGATCATCGGTACGATGTTCAAGCCGGGGCGAGGCGGCAACGGGAAATACGTCGTGCATGCCAACCTCGAGGCCGTGTCGAGTGACACTTCGGTGCGCTTGCCTCTCGCCATCGGCACGGTCTGCCATCCGCTCCTGCTCCCGGAGGGGGGCGACCCGGACGCGGTCTGGACGCAGATTCGTCAGCCCGCGATCGTCGGCGCGAGCCGCTACTTCGATGGCGCGCCGATCCCCGATCCCGCAAAGGCGCCCGCGATCTTCCTCCATCGACCGGACGGTGATGCGACGCACTTGCCGCCGGGCACCGAGGTCACGTTGCAAGGGGTCATCGTCGATCCGACGTCGATGAGCTCGAAGCGCGTGAGCGCGACGAATGCCGTGATCGTCCGGATTCAATGACACGATGGGGCGCCAGCACGACGAACGCGGTTCGAGTCGTCGTGCAGTAGGAGCGGCTCGCGATGGAAGTCCGGAAACACGAACGCCCCGGATCGTCTCCCGATCCGGGGCGTGGAT
>JAUIME010000431.1 GCA_030433195.1 bacterium | reverse complement strand
CTCGCCCTCGATGGGACCGAAGAAGAGTTCGCGCTCGGCGTCGGTCATCGCTTCGGGGATTTCGGCTTGCCCCCCCTGCGTCGGATCCGACTTCGACGAGCACCCCGCAAAGACACACATGGCGGCGACCACGAGGGCCGCGGGTACGAAGCCGGCGATCCCGGTGTCGAACGCGTTCGGTGTGTCGCTGCGAGCGGTCCGTCTCACGGCGACTCCTTCCGCGGGATCGGGTCCGATTCGTCGTCGACGTCGTCGAGTACGACTCCCACAGCTTCGAGCAGCGACCCCTTCGCGCGCTCGAGGCGCGCGCGGGCAAGTCGGTAGTCTTTCCAGGTTTCGTTGCGGTCTTGCGCGGCCTGGGCGAGGTCGCGTTGGAACTCGAGGACCTCGAAGTTCGTGAGGAAACCGCGGTCGCGTCGACTCTCGGCCGCGCGAAGTTGCTTCTCGGCCGACAGGAACGCGCGGTGAGAGAAGCGGATGCGTTCGAGCGCGCTTCGAATCGCGCGGATCGCCTCGCGTACCTCGGCCACGACGACGTTCTCTTGGTCGCGGAGCAGCAGGCTCGCGCGACGTCGTTCGATCTTGACTTGGTTGGCGCGTGCCCGCGCGGTGCGGTTCCCGATCGGGTACTCGAACGAGAGACCGGCAGCCCACGTTCCGGCATCCGGGAACCAGAGGTCGCGGACGTTGTCCTCCCACTCCTCGCTGAGTTGGCTCCACGTGTACGAGCCGCGGATGTCGAGGACCGGTTCGAGATCGTCATCGGCCTGCACGCCTTCGAGCTCGCGCGTGCGTAGTTCGAGCTGTGCCTGGCGAATCTCGGGGCGCTTGCTGAAGGCCTCTGCGATCGAGTCGGTCCACTCGGGAATCTGCTGCTGCGTGAGCCATTCCTCGTTCTCGCCGAGGTCGACCTCGCGCAGCTCGTCGCTCGGCTGGATGCGGATGTTCCACTCCTCGCGATCGTCGAGCGCGAAGATGAGTCGCCGGAGCGTGTCGAGTGCGTCGTAGTAGGCCTGACGCGCCGCGACGAGCTCCGCGCGCCGCGAGTATTGTTCGGTGAGCGCCTGATCGAGCTCGAGCTGCGCCCAGAGTCCGAGGCGCACCTTGTTGTCGGTGATCCGTACCTCGTTCTCGGCGAGCGCGAGCGACTCCTCTTTCACGCGGATGTCGCGCTCCGAGAAACTCAATTCCCAATAGGCCTCGACCACGAGGAGGATCGTCTCCTCGACCGTCTGCCGGAACTGTTCGTTCGTCACTTGCAAGTTGGTCTTCGCGAGGCGGATTTCGTTGAGGTTGACGTCGATGCCGCCACCGCGCAAAAGAGGCTGCGTGACGGACAAACCGAGGTTCGAGCGGAACGTCGGATTCAACAATCGGAATGCGCGGTCGTCGAAGTCACGGGATTGATCGAACCGCAGCTCCGCAGTGAGACCCGTCACGAAGCGGCTGCGCACACCGGCATCGAAAGTCGTTCGCTTCCCGGTGATCGTCGCGATCTCGGTGTCGCCCGTATCGAGCTGACTCGAGGTCGGCTCCTCGAAATCCGTGTGATCGAAGTTCGAGAACAAGACGGGATCGAAGACGCCGTAGCTCGCGAACACGTCGAGGGCGGAAGAGGCTCCTCGCAGTCGCTCGGCGCGCAGGCTGAGGTTGTGCGTCAACGCGGCGAGAATGGCCTCGCGAAGGCTCATCTCGACGATGCGTTCTTCGGTTTCGAGCGTGGCCGCATCGGGCTCGCGGGCTACCGCCTCGGCGACCTTCTCCTCTTCGGCTTCGGCTTCTTCGCTCGCGGGCTGTTCGCTGCCACGCGGTTCTTGGGCACGCGTTTCCTGCGGCGCGGCCACGGCGTGGCACGGACCGAACGACGCGATGCCGGAGGCGAGCGCCGCCCAGACGAGCAAGGCGAAAAAACGATACGACGGCGGCCGCTGCGCGGCGCACTCTTCGGAACTCGGGTCGGATGAGGATCGCGGCTTCATGGCGGGTTTATACCAAAGCGATCGGGCTGCTTGCGCAGACGGGTCGGCTTCCCGGACCGGCGTGGTGCGCACGTCGATCCGGGCCCGGTGACCGAGAAAACGGTGATCCGAGGAAGGATACGGCGAGGCCGGAAACGCTGGCGTATCGGGTCGTGGCGTATCGAGGCTTCAGCCGATCAGGTCGTCGATCTCGCGCGGAAGGTCCAAGCTCTTGGCGAAGTGCTTACGGACTTTCTCGAGGTGGACCTTCGAGAATCGACGACATTCACCGAGCGTGCCGAGGAAGATCGAATGCCCGTTCGATCGAAGCACGCGGTAGAACTTCTTCCCCTTGGAACTGCTGTGGTACTTGATTTCCAGCATGCCCCCTTCTCCTCACGTCGAAGAGAGGCGTGCGCCGGTCGTCGCGAGGTCGAGGCGATCGGCCTCGACGCGAGCGAGCGGGCGCGACCGCACCTCTGCGTCCGTGATTCTTGGCGCTCGCGGGTCTTGGATGGAGCCCCGCTCGCCGCCCTTCGGTTCTTCCCGGACCGGACCGGACGGCTATACGCACAAAGAGGTGGGACGTTGTCGGTTTTTTGCCGGGAGGGCTCCCGAGAAGCCGCTGCGCCGGGATTCGGGCCGGCCGTCGGTCAGGAACCGCCAATCCTCCGCGGGAATCGGTAGTAGACCTCGAGGGAGAGGGCTCCCATCGCGGTGGCCGCCACGGCTCCTCCATTGGCGGCATACGGCCCCTGGGGGGCCCAGCTGCCGTCGTCGAGCTGGGTTTCGACGAGGTGGCGCGAAGCCCGGGCGTTCCAGGTCCGCCACGCGTCGTTTCCGATCTGGAAGAGCGCGTCGTTCAAGCGGAAGCTCTCGACCCGCGTGGTGAGCGAGCTCGGGTCGGTGTCGGCCGCGAGAGTGACGAGGGCGTCGCGGCGAGCGCGACCGCCGGCCGAGAGCGGCTCCTTGCGAGCGCGGAACGCATCCACGGCCAGGTAGGCACCCGCGATCCGCGAGATCGACACCTCTTCGGAGGGCTCGTCGGCGCGGTACCGAACGGTGCCGCGGTCGGATGTCAGGGAGTCGAGATAGGTGCTCGCGGCCGCGATGGTCGTCTCGAGCGGGACGTCTTGCGCGATGGCTCCCGACCGTTGCGCGAGGTGCAGGGTCTCGAGGGCCCAGCTCGTGACCGAGGCATCGCTCGTCGAATGATCGGGGTCGGCGTGGCGCCATCCGCCATCCGCGTTCTGTGCAGCGACGAGCGTCGCGATCGCCGTCGACGCCGTATCGCGAAGCCGCTCCGAACCGAGGCCCATCAGGTAGGTCTCGAGCAGCACGCGCGAGGCGAGCACGTGGTTGTAGAGGTACGTCGGCTCGGAATCGAGCGTTCCGCCGATCCACCCACGCTCGTCCCGGGACGCGATCAGCCAGTCGATGCCGCGCTGTACCTGCTCTCGGTACTCGCCCTGGATCGTGCTGTGGCCGCCGCCGAGAAGTGCGAGCAGCGCGAGCGACGACGTTCCGGTCCGGTACCGAGGATCGCCGCCGAGGACTTCGACGTCCCACCCGCCGTCGTCCGCTTGACGCTCGGCGAGCCAAGCCAGAGCCCGCTCGACGGCGCGCTCGGTCTGCGCGTCGCCGCCGAAGAGGCGAAGCAGGTTGTCGCGGCGTTCGCCGCCGTAGCGCGCGAACAGGATCCAACGTCCGATGAGCAGGCGATCCTCACGATTCGTGAGCTCCGTCCACAATCCTCGCGGATCGGTCGACGCCTCGTCGATCTCGCGCGAATCGTCGAGCGAGTCGCGCGGAACGTCGCGCAGTTCCGGCTTCGCGGGCGCGAGCGCCCAGGCGTCGGACTTCGGGAGGATCGAATCGATGGAGATACGCTCGGCCGGCTCCTCGACGGCGCGGTCCGGCGTCGCGTTGACGAGCGGGATCGACTCGATTCCGCGATCGCGCGGCAGAGTCACGAACGTCAGTCCGGCGATCACGCAGAACAAGATGCCGTGCAGCACGGTCGCGAGCGTGAGCGCGCGGAATCCCGGCGAAGTCTTGATGCGGTACTTCACATACGCGACGAGGAACCCGGGGATCTCGAGCCAACCGAGCTCGCGCGCTTCCTCGCCCGCGGCTTTGCCCTCGAGCGTGGCCTTCCAGGCTCGGAACGCGACCAGCGCCCGCTCCCGGCTCGCGGGGCTCGGCTCGTGGCGCGTCAGCTTCTTCGATTCGTCGATGGTTCTTCGAACGGCTTCGAGCTCCGCCACCGCCGAGGGATCCTCGCGCAAGCGTTGCTCGAGGCGTCGGCGATGCTCGGGTTCGCAGTGGCCCAGCACGAAGTCTACCCACTCGCCACCCGGACGCGGCGGTTCGGATCCGGATCGCTTCGTCATGGCTTCTTCCTCTCCCGCCCGAGCACTTCGCGGAGGTGGTGAATCGCGCTGTGCATGCGTGATTTCACGGTCCCCTCCGGGATGCCGAGCATCGTTCCGATCTCCGAGTACTTGATCTCTTCCTGCACGCCGAGGATGAAGACGACGCGTTGCCCTTCCGGCAGGCGCAGGATCGCTTGTTCGATCCAGTCGCGAGTTTCGCGGCTCTCGAGCGGGGCGTCCGGTGGCGTTTCGTTGCCGGCCAAACGGTCGCTCAAGCGCTGCGTGTCGGTCCCGTCATCGTCGACCGAAGCATCGATCGATACCGCGCTCGGCCGCCGCTGGATGCTGCGGCCGCGGTCGATGAGGTAGTTCGTCGCGATCCGCAGCAAGAACGATCGAAACCTCCCCGTTGGCTGGTAGTTCTCCTTGGCGAGCCAGATCTTCTGGAAGACCTCTTGGACACCGTCTTCGGCATCCTCGCGCGCCAGGCCGTACCAGAAGAAGAAGCTCATGAGGCTCCCGGCGTGGCGGTCCCACAGTTGCCGAAAGGCCTCTTCGTCCCCCGCTTGGATCCGAAGCATCAAGTCGACGTCCGTCACGGGCATGGCGTTCCTGAAACGCCGCAGCCGCGCGAAGGTTCACGAAAACCGTTCGAGAGCCGCGAGATACGTCGGATGACGCCCGCTGGAGGGTCGCTCAAGGGCCTGGCTCCGGCTTGCCCGCGGGGTTCACGGGACGTCCGAGCGCGCGTGCAATGTCGTCCAAGCGGCTTCCAGGCA